>JBKJLR010000139.1:0-19932 GCA_046596865.1 Chitinophagaceae bacterium | reverse complement strand
GCCGCTGGCATGTACGAAAGTTTCTTTGTTGGAGTCATCATGTTTGATGAAACCAAACCCTTTTTCTGAATTGAAGAACTTTACAGTTCCTTGATTTTTGTCGCTCATTGTATTTGTGTTATTGATTTAAGGGGTTAAAGATAAGGTTTTATACTCTATTTGTGGGAATGATATCGGAAGCACCCAATTAAAGTTCCCGATTTTATCTTTCCTTGCCTGTCTGTCAGCTACTAAATGACTCAGTAGCACCGCCCTTATGGAAAAGGTATGCCGGTTAGAAAAAGAAAGAAACCCCATTCACTTGAAAAACTCCAAGCATAAAAGGAGTGGAGTTTGTGAGCAGGTATAAAATATTCAGTTCAGAATTAATCAGGCTTCTGTTTCCATATAACTCTCTATTGGCTCACAGGTACAGATGAGATTTCTGTCGCCATGTGTATTATTTACTCTTGCCACACTTGGCCAGAATTTATTCAGCGTGACGTAATGTAACGGAAAGGCTGCCATTTGCCTGGAATAAGAATGTTTCCATTCATCAGCAGTAATTACAAACTGTGTGTGTGGCGCATTTTTTAAAGCATTATCTTTTTTATCTGACTTCCCTTCTTCTATTGCTTTTATTTCTTCCCTGATGGATAGCATTGCATCGCAGAACCGGTCCAGTTCAGGTTTGTCTTCACTTTCTGTAGGTTCAATCATAATAGTACCGGGCACAGGGAAACTCATGGTTGGCGCATGGAAACCATAATCAATCAAACGCTTTGCCACATCTTCTGCTTCCACTTCGGCTGATTTTTTAAAAGGTCTTAAATCAACAATAAACTCATGGGCACACTGGCCGTTATGATTGGTATAAAGAATATCATAAGCACCATCTAATCTTGCCCGCATGTAGTTGGCATTTAAAATGGCATATTCAGTTGCTGCTTTCACTCCTTCGTTGCCGAGCATTCTTATGTAGCCGTAACTGATGAGGAGGATGCTTGCACTACCGTAGGGTGCTGCACTAACTGCATTGTGCATGGTGGATTGTGAATGTTGAATTTGAGAACTGGCATTTGAACTTTCAATTTTCCCGATTGACGTATGTCCGGGTAAAAACTTTGCCAAATGCTCCTTCACACAAATCGGTCCCATGCCCGGGCCGCCACCTCCATGCGGTATGGCAAATGTTTTATGCAAGTTCAGGTGACAAACATCTGCCCCTATCAAACCGGGAGCTGTGAGTCCTACCTGCGCATTCATATTGGCGCCATCCATATATACCTGCCCACCGTGTTGGTGAATGATATCTGTAATTTCTTTCACGGTTTCTTCATACACACCATAGGTACTGGGATAAGTGATCATGATGCCTGCAAGCTGATTACCGGACTGAATAGCTTTGGCTTTCAAATCTTCTACATCTATATAACCGTTCTCCAATGCTTTTACTACTACTACTTTCATTCCAGCCATTACTGCACTTGCAGGATTGGTGCCGTGTGCAGAAATAGGGATCAGCATTACTTTACGCTGATGGTCACCGTTGGATTCATGAAAGGCTTTGATGGTTAGCAGACCTGCATACTCACCTTGTGCACCACTGTTGGGTTGCAGACTACAAGCATCAAATGCTGTAATCTCGCAGAGATACTTACTCAACTCATCAATAACATATTTATACCCTTGTGTTTGATTAGTGGGTGTAAATGGATGAATCTTTCCCCAATGTTCCCAACTTAATGGCATCATTTCAGAAGCGGCATTCAGCTTCATGGTACAACTGCCCAGAGAAATCATTGATGTATTCAAGGAAAGGTCTTTATTCTCTAATTGTTTGATGTAACGCATCATCTGGCTTTCGCTGCGATGGGTATTAAAAACGGGGTGTGATAAGAAGGCAGAAGTCCTTGTTAGTGATGAAGGAATATGATGCAGCTCATCATCCTGGTGAATGTCAAATGCCACCGGGTCTTTATCGTTTTCAAAACAATTAATCAAATCGTACAGGTCTGCAACATCCGTTGTTTCATCCAATGAAATTCCTATATGTGTTGAATCAATATAACGAAGGTTGATAAACTGACGTTCTGCTTTTTCTTTAATGACCGAAACATTTTTTGTTTTTACCACAATGGTATCAAAGAAATTACTCGATACTAATTCAAACCCTCTTTCTTCAATTGCATGTGCCATTGTTTGTGCTAACAGCGCCACTCTCCTTGCAATATCTTTTAACCCAGCAGGACCATGAAAAACGGCATACATAGCTGCCATATTTGCCAATAAGGCCTGTGCCGTGCAGATATTAGAAGTGGCTTTTTCCCGTTTAATATGCTGTTCCCTTGTTTGCAAAGCCATACGCAAGGCCCTGTTGCCCTGTGCATCAATACTGATACCGATTATACGGCCGGGAATGCTTCTTTTAAAATCATCTTTCGTTGACATAAAAGCGGCATGTGGTCCACCATAACCCAACGGTACTCCAAAACGTTGAGCAGAACCAATCGCAACATCAGCACCCAGTTCTCCGGGAGGAGTAAGTAATGTTAACGCCAGCAAATCAGTGGCCATGGCCACATATGCCCCTGCAGCATGAACGTTACTGATAAAATCTCTATAATCATCTATAGAGCCTTTATCATTCGGGTATTGTACAATAGCACCGAAATAAGTTGAATCAATGGCTGCTATTTTATAATCTCCTTCTATTATTTCAATACCTATTGGAACAGCTCTTGTTACCAGTACATCTTTTGTTTGTGGGAATATGGCTGTGTCAACAAAAAACTTTGGTCGTTCTATATGATCTTGTTTGTTAAGTACATTGAAAAACATTGTCATTGCTTCTGCCGCAGCCGTTGCTTCATCCAGCAACGAAGCATTCGCAATAGGGAGTGCAGTCAGATCACTCACCATGGTCTGGAAGTTTAATAAACTTTCCAGGCGGCCTTGTGAAATTTCTGCCTGGTAAGGAGTGTACTGGGTGTACCATCCCGGATTTTCAAAAACGTTTCTCAAAATAACAGAGGGTATTATACTATCATAATATCCCTGGCCGATATAATTGGCAAATACTTTATTCTTCAGCGATACTTCTTTAATATGTTCCAGGTATTCATGTTCACTCATCGCCGGGGGAATATTAAGCGAATGATTCATACGGATAGCAGGAGGAACGGTATTACTGATCAACTGTTCTAAATTTCCGGCACCAATCTTTTTCAGCATCTTCTTAGTATCAGCTTCATTGGGCCCGATGTGGCGGGGTACAAATTCGTTGGATTGTTGTTCGAAAAGATTCATAAATGGATTTCCTTATATTGTAAAAAGATGCGCAAAGTTACGGGCAGACGGGCATAATATTAGTGAACTGTTGAGGCAGGCGGGTAAGCAATGCGATTACAGGGAAAAGCCTTCCTAGGCGAGGATATTCCTTATTTATCCCGTATGATTTTCAGATTCAATCCGTCGAAGCACATGGCTGGTGTGGGTGTTGCCACTTCGCTCCAATCCGGAGGACCAAAAAGATAGTTCAATCGCTGTTTTAAAGGTTAGTCCTTCTTTTCCACAGAACTCCGAATGATCGGATTTCAAAATGAAACACTACCGGAAGTAGTTGATTTAAAAATTGGGATATCTGTTTTTTTGCATCTTCCAGGCAAAAATTTCTTTGGCGAAGCTTATAGTAACTTGCAGCATGTCCAAGGATATTTTAATTAACTGGGAAAAGAAATCTGGTGAACGGCAGAAAGAATATAAAAAATTTTTACACCGGGCTAACAAGAATAAGGTGCTTAAACAATTACCCGTACTGAATGAAGAAGCCTTTTCTACAATTGATTGCCTCAAATGTGCCAATTGCTGTAAAAATTATTCCCCCCGTTTTACTCCTCCCGATATAAAAAGGATCAGTAAGTATCTCGGTATTAAAGAAGGAGATTTTAGGGATATATACCTTGTTACAGATAAAGAAGGGGATAATGTAACTAAAACTAAACCTTGTCCTTTTCTTGGCGCTGATAATTATTGTAGTATTTATGAAGTAAGACCTACGGATTGTGTCCGCTTCCCATATATGAGTGATGATTTTATGCTAAAACGCCAACCCCTCGCATTGAAGAACTCCACTTTTTGCCCCATTACTTATTATGTGATTGAAAAACTGATTGCGGTAGAGAAGGGAAAATGAATCAGGGTATCCTTCTTAGCTAATTAAATTTCATAATTATATTTTGAAAAGAAATATGACAAAATGGTTTTATTTAGTACATAATGTCGTATATTTGAAAAAAGAGACGAAAGTGAAATCAAAAATAACCAGGTCTTCCAGTAAAGAATTGCCTCTGCCGATTGTGGAAGAAGCGGCAGTGCAGTACAATTCCTTACGAGTTATACTTGGTGGAAATAAATCCATCAATAAATCAATTGCCGGAGATTTTGATTTGATAGCCCTTACCCGGGAAGGTGTAAAAAAATCTACTTTAAAATCATTAGCGGGGCATCTGGGTATCACCATGGAAACGATGAGCCGTCTGCTACACAGTTCTCACCGGAATATTCAACGAAAAGATGAAAATGAGTTACTAGATTCTTTAAAAACCGAAAAAGTGCTGGAACTGGCTGCTTTTGCACAGCGGGGCATTGAAGTTACCGGCAATAAAATCTCTTTTGCTGAATGGCTACACAGTCCACTTCCTTCGTTAGGTAATAAGCGGCCTGTTGATTTTTTAGACACCTCTTTTGGCATTCAGTTAATCATTAAAATACTTGGCCGTTTGGAGCAAGGTGTTTTCTCATAGAATTTTCCATTTTTCTTTTTTAATTCCGGGCACATTCACTCTGACAATTTTTTATGGAAGTTTACCGCATTGCACAGGAAGAGTTTGCCAGCGATCTATCCGGCAATGGTGCCCGTTTATTTGGCGGCCGCTGGAACAGCGAGGGCTTATATGCACTCTATGCGGCCTCTTCCCGTTCGCTGGCTTTATTAGAAACGTTGGCACATACACCGGCTAAAATGTTACAGCAGAAAGTATATATCCTGGTAACGATTGCTGTACCGGATAAAATGGCTATCCGTGAGATCATTATCAGTAAACTGGCGGCAGGTTGGGATGTACCCGATATAAGGCAGTACACACAAAAAATGGGGGATCATTTCTTATTGGCAAAAAATGAATTGTTATTAGCAGTGCCGAGTGTGCTTGTGCCTGAAGAAAATAATTACCTGTTGAACCCCCTGCATCCTGACTTTAAGAAAGTGAAAGTGGTACATCACAGAAGGATAGGTTTTGATAAGCGGATGGAGAGCAATTTTTAATGCGTAATTAATTTCGTATCTTTTATCCCTAAATTAAAACCTATGCCACGTTATGTAATTGAAAGGGAATTACCAGGTGCCGGTAAGTTAACTGCTGCTGAATTGCATGGTATTTCTCAAAAATCCTGCGGCGTTATAAGAGAACTTGGACCTTCTATACAATGGGTAGAAAGTTATGTAACAGAAGACAAGATCTATTGTGTGTATAATGCACCCAATAAAGAGATTCTTAAAACACATGCCGATAAGGGAGGTTTTCCTGCCAATCGGATCGAAGAAATTAAAAATGTGATAAGCCCTGTAACAGCAGAATGAGTTTTAGAGTAAGTGGCTCTAATATTTTCGGATAAATTTTTCTAAACTTGCTGGAAAAGGTTTATATAACTTTCTGCCCAATTATGTATTATATGACGGAGAAGTTATTGTGATAAAAAAAGTATTCCTAATTCCTTACTGGCCGGCCACTTTTCAATACACTTTGTATTCTCTCCAATGTTTTCTTTTCACCGCAAAGCGAAAGGAAAGCTTCTCTCTCAAGGTCTAATAAATATTGTTCGGTAACTAAAGTTTGCTCACTCAGGTCGCCGCCACACATAACGTAAGCTAATTTTTTAGCAACAAGCGAATCATGTTCTGTAGCATAATTAGCTGTCCTCATGCCATGAATGCCGGAGTATAAAGCGCCTAGCGCTGATTGACCTAACACTTTTATATCTTTTCGTTCAACAGGAGCTGTGTAACCACTGTCAAAAATTTCAACCACAGATTTTTTAGCTTCTGCAATTCTTCTACCCTGGTTCATCACCACTTCATCTAATCCTTTCCGGTAAACGCCTAAGCCAAAACCTTCCTGTGCTGAGGTAGCCACTTTGGCTGTGGCTATAGAAAGGAAACGATTCTTTAACGTAATAGTTTCAGGTTCGTCTTCATGCATTTCATCGGAAGCTCTTAATACAAACTCTTTGGTGCCACCGCCACCGGGAATTAATCCGACACCTAATTCAACCAACCCGGTATAAGTTTCGGCAGCAGGACAACATTTATCTGAATGTAAACTTAACTCACAGGCGCCACCCAATGCTAAGCCATGGGGGGCTGTTACCACAGGTATGGATGAATATCTTGCCCGCATCATTGTATTCTGAAACATACGGATGGCCATGTCTAATTCTTCATATTCCTGGTCAATGGCCAGCATGAATATCATACCTACATTAGCACCGGCAGAAAAATTAGTGCCTTCATTGGCAATCACCAATCCTTTATAATTTTTTTCGGCTTTATCAATTCCCGTTTGAATGCCGGCCAAAACATCACCTCCAATGCTTCCCATTTTAGTGAACCATTGCAGGCCGAGAACATCATCACCCAACTCATACAGGCGGCAACTTCCATTTTTCCAGATTTGTTTATCAGTATAATTGCTCATTACAATAAAGGCCTCAGCCCCCGGTAATGCTTTATAGGTTTTCGAAGCTGGATCATAGCAATATTTTTTCCCGCCTTCAACCTTATAAAATGATTTATTTCCTGCTGCTAACATTTCATCCACCCACGGGGCTACTTTATACCCGGCAGCCTTCATTGCTTCGGTGGTTTTTGCAACGCCGAGTACATCCCAGCTTTCAAAAGCGCCAATCTCCCAGCCAAAGCCAGCCATCATGCCATCATCTACACGATACAGTTCATCACTTATTTCAGGGATGCGGTGAGAGATGTAAGAGAACAAACCATAATGAAAGAGACGATAAAATTCTCCGGCTTTATCCTGCCCACTCACAAGCATTTTTAACCGGGTGTATAGATCTTCAATGGGTTTGGCGGCTTCAAGAGTAGGAAATTTTGGTTTTACTCTCGGACCGTATTCCATCGTGTCAAGGTTCAAAGTCAGAATTTCTTTTTCTCCGCCTGCTCCTTTAGTTTTTTTGAAAAAACCCTGTCCTGTTTTATCACCCAGCCAGTTATTGGCTACCATTTTATCTAACCACGCAGGAATTTTAAAATTTTCTATTGCCTCATCATCAGGGCAATTATCCGCAACACCTTTGGCAACTTTTACCAGGGTATCAATTCCCACTACATCAGATGTTCTGAACGTTGCAGATTTGGGTCTGCCAATGACAGGGCCAGTCAGTGCATCAATTTCATCTATGCTGAGTTGCAGTTTCTCTTTTAGATTCATAATCGCCATCATTCCAAATACACCAATGCGGTTGGCGATGAAAGCAGGAGTGTCTTTGCAGAGCACCGTTGTTTTACCGAGGTATAAATCACCATAGTTAATCAGGAAGTTAACTATTTCCGGGTCCGTATCCGGGGTGGGGATAATCTCCAGCAATCTTAAATAACGGGGAGGATTAAAGAAGTGGCTGCCACAGAAATGTTTTTTAAAATCATCGCTTCTGCCTTCTGCCATTTTGTGGATAGGAATGCCCGAAGTGTTGGAAGTAATCAGGGTTCCCGACTTACGGTATTTTTCTACCTGTTCAAATACTTTTTGTTTAATGTCAAGGCGTTCTACAACCACTTCAATGACCCAGTCACAACCGGCAATATCTTTCATGTTATCGTGAAAGTTACCGGTGGTTATTTTTTTGATAACATCTTTATAATAAACAGGGGATGGGTTTGACTTTATGGCCGCTGTCAGTGCATCATTCACAATTTTATTTTTGTCAGAAGGTTTTGAGAACCCCCCTTCCGGGGGCGGTGGGGCTATGTCCAATAGCAATACTTGTACACCGATGCCTGCAAAATGGCAAGCAATTCTAGAACCCATGACACCGCTTCCCAAAACAGCAACTTTTTTAATGCTTCTTTTTGACATACGAGAGAATTAGTTAGTTATGCAACTATTTAGTAATCGAAAATAAGAGTTTTTGGAAACAGAGAAAAATAACTTCTTGTAGTGGCAAGGGTCATGTGTTGGCGAAATGTCGTCAAAATCTAGCCTATACATTTTAAATCGTAGAAATTTTTTGGTTAGCTCATAACTGAATGAAAAAAGGGTTCTGGTGACGACAAAACCCTTTTCTTCTTTTTCTATCTCTTCGCCGGCATTACCCGGATTAGGTATTTAGGGTTTATTCCGGTAACCTGCTGCGTTTCGAACCAGCGCAGGAATGAAAGGTAATCTGGTAAGATGGTTTGCCTTAATTCCGATGGAAGCATACTGAATGACAATCACGGAGGTTTTAATTCAGAAGCATTAGTTTGTCGTCACTGAAAGGCAGTAAAGTGATATGGCAAGAACGCATAGGGCTGAATCGCCGGATCCGTGATGTGCTACAGGCCAGTGATGGATCAGTATGGCTTATCCCTGATGCTAAAGATGCAGAACTCATCCCCCCTGACACCAACACGGAAGTAAAAATTTTTATTTTTCTGATTTTTCCAAAAGCAGCGCTGCCGAATTTTTTAAGGTGAGTGGTAATCAGGCAAATCACGATGTTCCGATATAGTGTCACCTGGCCAGCCAATCTGAGGTTCTGTTAGGCAACTTGGGAATAACTAGGTTTAAATATCTCTTTTCAGCTTCTAACTAACTGATTTTCAGAAATGGGACTTTCGTGTTAGGAAAATAATTAAAACTGGATTTGGCTGGGTGCAGAAAAATATTATCTTCAGGCGATTCGTGGTTGGGCCCGATTGGCACAAACGCCTTTGACACAACCAAATGACGGGGAATTTGTTAATGACCAATACAGTTTCAAAACCAGGAAAGGAATTGAACTATAAAAAGGAGAAATATAATGGCTTTTAAAAAAGACGATGTAATTATTATTGAACCGAAAGAAATGTTTGTTGGCAATATTGATGCCGCGGTTACGCTTATTGAATTTGGTGAATATGAAAGTGAGGAATGCGCCAAAGTGAACGAAGTTGTAAAGCAATTGCTGGAAGAATATGAAGGAAAGATCAGGTTTCAGTTCCGTCACTTTCCCTTAACATTAATTCACCAGCGTAGTCTGAAGGCAAGTGAATCGGCTGTTGCTGCGGGGCAGGAAGGTAAATTCTGGGAGATGCACAATGTGCTTTTTGCGAATCGCAGAAATCTTGGAACAACCAGTTTAAAACTGCACAGCAAAGAGGCTGGTGTCAATAATAAAAAATTCTTAGACGAGCTAGTGAATGGTGTTTATGGATGGCAGGTACAGGATGATTTAAAGGAAGGTATCAACCGTGGTGTTAAAGAAATTCCTGCCTTTTTTATTAATGATGTGGTGTTTACACTGAAGCCAACCTTTGCTAACCTGAGTGCAGCTCTTGATGCAGCATTGAAAAAGAGTAAAAGTAAGCCTGCTGCCAAGAAACCCGTTGCCAAGGCAAAACAAAGAGCCTGATGTAATTAAAATTTAGCTGATATTATTTAATCCTGTCTCACACCGAGCCGGGATTTTTTATGTTCCTGTAAAAGTAAAAGCCCCATCCGGTTTAAACCAGACAGGGCTTTTAAAATAGAATCAGTTGCTATTACCAACGATTGTTTGAGTATGCAGGTCTTGCGCCTCTTTCAGGTCTTTCCTCTTTAGGTTTTGCAACGCTTACTTTGATAGAACGTCCATCAACAGTAGCACCATCTAATTCTGCAATTGCTTTGTTAGCAGCTGCATCATCACTCATTTCCACAAAACCAAAGCCTTTGCTACGGTTAGTGTATTTGTCCATAATAACCTTTGCAGATGAAACTTCTCCATACTCAGCAAAATAACTTTTCAAGTCTTCATCCACAACGGCGAAGCTTAAATTTGAAACATAAATGTTCATGTAAAAAAATTAATTTTTTAAAAATTCTTGAGAATAATGCAAGGTAAAGAAGACTAACTATTAGCAGAGAATGCGTAGCAGAAAAAATCGTTCACTTACAAAATGCTGTATCGCTCAAATTGACAGGGCAAAGATAAGGGTAATTGTTGAACGGGTATGATTTATTTTGTTATAGCCTTATTAATTAATTCGTTACCGGCGGTTCTGCATTAAACATATTATTATTTTCTTCCTTCTTGCGGATGCCAAAACTGTAGCGAAGATTAATGCCAACCCGCCTTGTATCTGATTGACGGAAACCACTGGCATTTACAGATCCCTGATTAATGGTGAAATTATTTTTGTTGGTGCCAAACATATCACTGAGGCTCAAGGTTACTACTAGTTTTTCTTTCAGAAATTTTCTGTTGATGCTGGTGTTTAATTGACCAAAAGTTGATAGCTCATAAAATTGTTGTTGCCCCTTCAGTCTTACAAATCCGTTTAAAGTTATAACGGATCGTTTGTCGACTTTAAATGTCTGGTAAGTAAAAAATGTCCAGGTACCTTTTTTGAAAGAGAGAGGTTTGTTCTCATATAATCCCTGGTAAAAATTATGATTGTATTGTGCACCCAGCACAAAAAAATACCTGCCACCGGGTGGTATTGCACCAAGCCCACGGAAATACCATTCCTTGTTTTTACCGAGGTTGTCGTAAGTTCTGTAAGCCTGGGCCTGGCTGGTATCAGACTGGTAAATAACATTGGTGAAAATATCTTTCGTATCGTTTACCCCGATAGCCAGTATAGGTCTTTCATCCACACTTATATTGGCTTCATAATTCTCATTGAATTGCGGACGGAGTGAAGGATTGCCGGTTTCGGAAAGATACTGATCAATATATCTCGGGAATGGATTTAGCTGCTCATACACCGGCCTGGTGATGGTGCGGCGGTAAACTAAATAAGCTCTTAAATCATACCCAGCAATCTTCATCAGGTTTTTGCTGATATATACATAGGGGAACAAATCTGTACGATGAATACTGAAAGTAGTGTCATCAGGAATTGTTTGTTTCCCTTTCATATTGGTATTCTCTAGTCTTGTGCCCACTTTAATGACAAAATCTTTTCCCAATGTTTGTGACCCCTGGAGATAAAGAGAATTTATATTTTCGCTGTAGTTAAAGGTATTGGTGCGGCTGATATCTTTTGCACGGATACCTCCGGCTTCCCGGAAATAATTGGTGACATTTTTAAAAGTATGAGTAGTTGACTTCAAACCTGTTTCAAATGTGAACTTTTTATTCATTTTTAACTTCAGATCTGATTTCCCCGAAAAAAGATTTCTTTTATTATCACCCAAACCGTCTCCTCCAATAATTGCGGTAACCGGGCTATAAAAATTGGTTGTAAATAACTGGTCGGAAGTATTATGAGAAAAATAGTAAAAAATATTATTCGACCATTCAGAACCAACCGTGTCAATTTTAAGCTTTGTTTCAATGCCATTACCAATAACAAGAAAGCTTGACTGGTTAGTTACATGGTTCAGGTTGCTGGTCAATACCTGGGTAGTACTAATTTTTTTTATGAAACTCTGATTATCTGTGTTGTTGTCAGATTTATTCAGGTTTATATTACCTGAAAAGTCAATATTCCATTTTTTACCGGCTGAAAAATTGAAACCATAGCCTGCAAAATAGGCGTTAGCCGGATAGGTAGTAAAAGCATTCTGGCTAAGCAGTGAATCAGGTGCAAATAAACGGTCGGTGACAATCTTTTCATAACTGTTCCTTTTACTATAATTCAGATTGATGTATGAATTTTTTTTGCCATCAGTATTATTCAGGTTAAACCCTATGAACTGGTTGCCATAAGAGCCCTGCTGTACCCCGCCATTTACACTGCCTGTCATACCGACCTTTACACCCTTTTTTAATATAATATTTACAACACCACCACTGCTGGAAGCATCATATTTGGCAGAAGGAGTTTTAACTATCTCAATTTTAGAAATCGAAGAGGGCGGTAAACTTTTAAGCATGGTGGCTACATCCGCTGCACTCATTTTCATGTCACGGCCATTAATTTGAATGGTGGCGGGACTAAGGCTGCTGATATAAATATTACCATCCTGATCTATAAAAAGACCGGGTGTTTTTTCAATTACTTCAAAACCATTGGTGGAGGCTTCTACGAGGTTTTCAGGGTCAACAATCAATTTGTCATCTTCTTGTTTCATTAAAGGCTTTTTAGAAGTAACCACAGCAGTTTGTAAGGTTTTTCCCAATAAGCCGGCAGTAAAGAGGAAGGATATCTGATTGCCCGATGTAGAAATCCCTTTTTCAAAATCCTGGTAGTTAATGGAAGAAAATTTGACAATGTATTGACTGTTTTTCGACAGATCAAATAGGGCAACACCACTGCTATCTGCTATTTTTTTTATTATTTCTGAACTATCCAGCCTGTTGATTACTGTTATGGAAGCAAAAGCTACCGGTTCTTTTTTTTGATTTATAATTTTGATAGTGACAACTGTTTCTTCCTCCTTGTGAGGCACTTGTGAATGAGCCAGCTTTGATAAAAACAAAAGACCTATTAAAAGAATCAGGGATGGCTTATTCAGCATTTAGATAATTTTATGCGTTATACATCATATTCGTAGAAAATTTTCTACAACTTACTGGAGAGTGAAAATATCTATTCTGGATGAAACAAAAGAGTGGCCTGATAGTTGATTTTCATAAATAAAATATAAATTATGAAAAAAAGTATGCTGATATTCTCCGCAGTAGTTATTATCGGATTTAGCCTGGCCTGCAGGGATAATAAAGAGCGGTATATGGATCTATCTACCGGAAAAAGTATAGAAGTGGTACAAGATGAAAAAACAGGATTTATGGTTAATAAAGAGACCAACGAACCAGTTTATCTCTATGTGGATACAAAAAGTAATGACACGATATATGGCAAAACCGGCAAAATAATCAATGGTCATGTAATAATTGATAATGATAAAAAGTATGTATATGATGAGGATGAAAAAGTGAAAATAAATGTAAGCGGCGGTCCAGAATATAAAGACGGCAATTATAAAGTGGAAGTGGAAAAGGATGGTGATATAAAGATTAAGGATGGTAATAAAAAAGTAAAGGTGGATGGTGAAACAGGTGAGAGAAAAACAAAAAATGATTAAAACCCTGCTGAAATGTAACAACAAAGCCGCCTTAGGGTGGCTTTTTTTATTTAGGGGTAAAACATAATATCTGGCTTAAGTTGTACTCTGGCATTAGTATAGTAATAGGTTACTATTAGTCAGTCCTCTTTTCTTCTTTTTTATCATGGGAAGTTTTCGCTTCATCAATGGAAAGGGTTTTATGAATATCACTTTCTTCTTTTGAAAGTAAAGCTAATTTAATATAAAATTTTTTCAACATTTCCAATTCTGCCTCCGTTATATCTTCCACATCAATTAAACGGTTGCTCGCAGTCGGTGAAGCAGCAATCAATTCGTTTAATTTTATCTGAATTGCTATCGTGTCTTTATTTTGTGATTGCTGGATAACAAATACCATCAGGAAAGTAATAATAGTTGTGCCGGTATTAATTACCAATTGCCAGGTGTTTGAATAATGGAAAATGGGGCCCGTAATGGCCCATGCGATTATGATTACGAGGGCCAGGATAAAGGCTATTGGTTTGCCCGTGGCTTTGGTCACTTTGGCAGCCAGTCGCTCAAAAAAAGGTATTTTATTTTTTTTCATAAACTTATTTGTAGTTTTTGTTGTATCAATATCAATACCGAAATTTAATCTTTCTATATCTTCTATGATAAAGTTTACAGCTACTATTCACAAATTTGAAAAGCAAGGTGAAAAAACCGGCTGGACTTACCTGGAAGTGCCACCAGACCTGGCACAGCAATTAAAACCCGGCAATAGAAAAGAATTTAAAGTAAGAGGTAAGCTGGATGCTCATTCGATCAATAGGGTGTCACTGTATCCCATGGGTGGGGGTAAATTTATACTTGTACTAAATGCTGCTTTGCGAAAGGCAATCGCAAAAAAGCATGGTGCTATATTACAAGTACAATTGTTGGCAGATAGCAGCGAGTTTGTTTTTAATAAAATTTTTATCGAATGTTTAGATGATGAACCAGCGGCTAAGCGTTTTTTTGAGAGTTTAACCGGTTCACACCAGCGATACTTCAGCAAGTGGATTGATGATGCTAAAACAGAACCAACTAAAGTAAAACGCATTACTATGGCGGTTAATGCCCTGGCCAGGAAATGGGGTTACCCGGAGATGATAAGAGCCTCATCAGGAAAGCAGTAATTACATGAAAGCATCACGAATGTGGCATTGATATCCCGGAACTAAAATTTTGCTCCACAATTATTTCTTTTATTTGCAATATGATTTCTTCTTTAAATGATTTCCGGAACCCTTTTTTCATCGGAGTGGCAGGGGTTGGCATGAGTGCTATTGCACAGTACCTGAAAGGAATTGGAAAAAATGTTTCCGGCAGCGACCGTTTTTTTGTTGCAGGTGAATTCAATGAGACAAAGGAAAAGCTAATAACAGATGGCATTAAATGTTTTGTACAGAATGGTGAAGGAATTACCGGGTTGACTGACCTTATTGTTGTCTCTGCTGCAATCGAAGATACTGTAGCAGAGGTGCAGAAGGCAAAGCAAATGAATATACCTGTTCTTAAACGTTCAGAATTATTATCCATGATTGCGGCCAGTAAAAAAACAATTGCTGTAGGTGGCACCAGTGGTAAGAGTACTACCAGTGCTATGCTGTTTGATATTTTAGAGTATGCCGGTCTGCAACCAAGTATTATCAGCGGCGCCGGTTTAATTAGCATAATCAGGCAAGGTAAAATAGGAAATGCAAAAGTAGGGGCAGGGGAGTGGTTGGTGATAGAAGCAGATGAAAGTGACGGTTCTATTGTTCAATATAAACCGGAAATCGGATTGTTGTTGAACATAGATAAAGACCACCAGGAAATAGACGGGTTGATGGATGTGTTTAGAATTTTTAAAAATAACAGCAAGAAATTTGTTGTCAATCATTCTCATCCACTAGCCCTGCAACTTTCACAGGCTGTACACCAGGATTTTTCTACCAACCCTGATGTATATGCTGGCTATATGGCCACTGATTTTGACCAGCAGGGTTTAGCCATCGCTTTTAAAGTACAGGGGGTTTCCTTTCAATTAAACCTGGTAGGAAAACACAATATGGAAAATGCCCTGGCGGCTATTACTATTGCCAATGGAATAGGGATAGAGCTTGAAACCTGCGCCGACGCATTAAGGACTTATGAGGGCATCTATCGCCGCCACCAGGTATATGGCAAAAAGAATGGCGTATGGCTGATTGATGATTATGCTCATAATCCAGTCAAATGTGCTGCGGCCATTGAAGCCTGTCATGCTGTGGCGCCAAAAGTGATTGCGTGGTTTCAACCTCATGGATACAAACCTACAAAATTTTTACGGGAGGATTTTGTAAAAGAGATCAGCGGAGCACTCCGGCCGCAAGATGAAATATGGATGAGTGAAATATTTTATGCGGGGGGTACAGCAGTAAAAGATATCTCCGCCAACGATTTAATTAATGATTTAAAAGCATTGGGTAAGAAAGCATTTTTTGCAGAAAAACGGGATGATTTTTTAGCAGCGGCCCGCCCTCATTTTACTGATAACTGCGTATTGATCCTGATGGCAGCAAGGGATCCCTCATTGGAAAAATTTGCGAAACAAACCTGGCAGGATTTATAAAGTGCCAAAGCTGTCAATTGCATATGCAGGCAGGTAAAACGAAGTTCTTACATAGAATTTTATGTCACGAAGTGTATGAAATACCTGGAAATTAGGAAGCAAACTCTGCAACATTTTCTTTTGTTACCGGCAAAAACATATACCAGCATAAAGCCATCAATAATCCGGGATGTGATGTATCGGATAATTGTTTCTCTTTTGTAAAATGTACATCTGCCATTCCTTCTTTGGCACTAAGACCACAGGTGACAAAGGGCTTATCTTTTGAATCTTTATACAAGACTAATTCTGCCATCGGATTGTTGTGCGTGGTATAGAAAAATCTTTCCTCATTTACATCAATAAAATTTTCTTTATTCTCCTGTCCCAGCTCGCCAATCTTAATACCGTATTCATTACGAAGAACAGTTTTGTTTCGGCGAAAACCTTCCTTACGGATAAGAAAAACCCTCTTTTGCTTTTCACATTCAACCCTCGCAGAATTAGAAAAAGGATTTAAGATAAGTGTCAGCAGTTTCTTATCATCTTTGTACAAGTGGTAAGTTTCGTTATTGGAAGTGGAGGTGATTGATTCCCATCTCATGAGTTAAAGTTTTAGTGGTTGCAATTAATTAGAAAAAATACAATGCTTTACCGGGGTAACAACTGGTTAACCTAAAATTAATATTAACTTCATATTGCGATGTCCCGGTGGAAAAACTGTGATTAAAGTGGGCTTAATGCACATTTTTGCTTTAAACTGTTTAAGAAATGACCATGAATACACTGAAAGAACGAGACACAAAATTCCTGGAGAGGGCTATTGAACTCTCAAAACATGGAATGGAAAGTGGCCAGGGAGGTCCTTTTGGCTGCGTGGTGACGCAGGGGGATGAAATTATAGGGGAGGGAAACAATATGGTTACCTCATCCAATGACCCGACAGCCCATGCTGAGGTGGTGGCGATCCGCAATGCATGTGAAAAATTGGGGACCTACCAGTTGACTAATTGTGAAATTTATACGAGTTGCGAACCCTGCCCCATGTGCCTCGGTGCTATTTATTGGGCAAGGCCAAAAAGAGTAGTGTATGCTAACACAAGAGAAGAAGCAGCGGAGATAGAGTTTGATGATGAATTTATCTATAATGAAATTACCGCCAAAATAAGTGACCGGAAAATTCCGTTTGTTCATCATCCGCATCCAAAGGCCAAAGAAGTTTTTGATACGTGGAAAAACTGGCCAGATAAAACATCGTATTGATTAGCTTTTAATCATCCTTGTTATTACAATATAGCAAAGCACAACCAGCAGTATCAAAATGAGTATAGTAATATATAACCAGGGCTGATCTTTAATTTTCAACTTTTCCCGTCGTTGGTTTTTCTTTTCTGTTTTCTTTTTCAAGTCACGGTTCAGCATTTCTACCATATACCGGAGCTGCTCTTTGTCCTTGAATTCCTGCAAACCATCTATGGCATCTTCATCAAACTCATGTTGAAGAAGTCTTTTTTCAACTTCATGCTTCTTGTCTCCCGCCAGCTTACCCTGCAAATACAGTAGCAGTGTTTCCTGGTCTACATCGGTTGACAAATTAGATAATATGTCTTTATACTTTTCTGACATTTTATTTTATGTGATCATATATTTATTTTTTGCCACATAGAAATTGCTATAACTATTCTTCTGCGTTTTAAATATGCTTCGGCTCATTTCCGGTTCATTTCCTCACTTAATTTCTTTTCAATCAGAATTTTCAGATTTCTTTTTCCGTTCTGTATATAACTTTTTACCTGCAGCATACTGTATCCGCTTTCATCACTTACTTCCTGGTAGCTTTTTTTTTGAAGATAAAACAAAGTTAAACATTGCTGTTGCTCAGCATTTAGTTCTTTTAAGGCTCCTTCCATCAGGTCCAGCGTATGATCATTATTAACTAATGCCTGAAGGTCTGTTTCGTCTCCAGGTTTTGCAGCCAGCCGGTCATTTATCTCAGCAGTAACTTTTCCACGCCGGTCACGCAGTTTCATCAGGCAATGGTTTTTGGCCACCATGTAAAGCCATGATTTGAAATACTCTACTTTATACTTGTGTAACTCCTGGATTACTTTCAAAAAGATCTGCTGTACACTATCCTTCGCTTCTTCTTCATTTTTCAAATACTTCATGCTTACTCCCAATAGCAAAAGAGTGTAACGTTGCAGTAAAATGCCCAGCCATTCATTATCATGGTCGGCATAAAACTTGTCAAGCAGTTCATGATCCGTAATATCCTGGTATTTGTCAGCCTTCACAATAGAAAAATAGCTATTTGTTGCCAGTAAGATGCAGGTTTTTGCAAATTCAACAAAAATTAATTTTTTTGCTTTGCTTTTTTTCAACAAATTATTTCAGATAGAATTGATTGGTCAGGGGTATTTAAAAATAGAAAGATAACTTCGAAGTATAAACCTTAAAGCTTTCTGTCAGGTGACAGATTGTTTTTGCGGGACTTAAAATTTTTAGTATGGATTATGCAGTTGTTGCGGTTCCAGCCGCACCGGTTCGGCGGAAGCCAAATCACCGCAAAGAGATGGTGAGCCAGTTATTATTTGGTGAATCAGTGAAAGTCCTGAAGACAAAAGGCGACTTGTGGGTAAAAATCCGCAGCCTGCATGATGGTTATGAGGGCTGGTTGACGAACACTATGCTGCAATCTATTGATGAAGTTACAGCTAAAACCTTCAGTGCCTTTGTTACAACGGATATGCTGAGTCGTATTTCAACAGGTGATAAACAAATTCATATACCGGTAGGTTCTTCTCTCCCTTTTTTCCTGGCGGGAAAAGGGAAAGCCGGTATTCTTGAATATGGATTTGCCGGGCAATATTTTAAAAGAGATGAACAGCAGCCATCTGCTGAATTAGTAAAACAATTAACCAACAAGTGGTTAAATGCACCTTACCTGTGGGGCGGCCGTACACCATTGGGTGTTGATTGCAGCGGGTTTGTACAGGTAATATTTAAGCTAATGGGTATTGACCTGCCCAGGGATACCTGGCAACAGGCACAGGAAGGAAAACCGGTGAAAAAAATTGCAGATTCGCAGGCCGGGGATCTGGCATTTTTTGATAATAAAGAGGATATTGTTCATGTTGGTATTTTGCTTGGCAAGGGGCAGATTATCCATGCATCAGGCAAAGTAAGGATAGACGGGATTGATAAAAAAGGAATCAATAATGAACAACCCGGGTCTCGAAATATTCGCTTAAGGGCTATCCGGAGATATTGGTAAATACGCTTTGTTGTCAATCATAAGAAAACGAATTGAGAGAGTTACTAAATTTTCTTTATTACCCGGGGAAGTTGCCCAGGCAATTGTGAGTGGATGAAAAACCATCTGCTTAAAGGTATAATTTATGATAGCCCCCATTTGCTCACCCCCTTTTTGGAGATCTTTTTGATCTATCGTGTAGAACCCTTTTTTGAACCGGCGTTTTAATCTTTCAAATTCCTGTTGTATATCTTTCAGCCCTTCTTTCCCCGGCGGAGCATAACCAATTAATTGATACACAAAATAAGTATACGTCTCATTTAACGAGCTGTCCGTGTATTCCTGTTGCTCAGCCAAAATTATTTTACACCGGGTGGCAGGAAAGAAAAAGGGTGAATAGGAGAGGTAAACCCCTTGCAGGTAAAACAGCGTTGAATCGGTCTTTTTTTTTATTTTTTTTTCTGAAAGGGCGGGGTCGTTGATAAAGCTGCTAAGGAATTGGTTGAATTCCATTTTAAATGGATTGGCACGAAAATAATCTTCTGTAGTCTTGTACAGGGTTTGCGGACAGACCATTTGCCAGGTAAGTAAAAAACTAATAAATAATTTTATTTTCATATTCCATTCACCGGTAAGTTTATTATTTTCCTGATAGAAAAAAGGGGATTCGTTCCTCAAAATATATGTCTCACCCATTTTATAATAGCTGCATCCCAGTTAAGCATTTTAAAAGCCGTATAGAAAAGAATAACAGCAAATATTTTTTTCAATAGTCCCTGGTCTATCACCAGCGCAATCTTGCTGCCAAAGAAACCGCCAACCAAAAACCCTGCTGCCAGTAGTCCTATTACTTT
>JBKJLR010000401.1:0-4306 GCA_046596865.1 Chitinophagaceae bacterium | reverse complement strand
GAAAAGTCCGGTGTTACTGGTTCATGGAGACGATGATCGTAATGTACCATTCAGCGAATCGGTAAACATTGCTGAACTGCTACGAAAGCAGGGAGTACATACAGAACAATTAGTATTACCCGATGAAGTGCATGGCTTTTTATTGCACCGCAACTGGTTAAAAATATATACTTCTTCTTTTGAATTTATACAACGGCAACTGAATCAACAGAGATAAAATTAATATATTTTGGAAGTGTCTGCCCACTCCCTCCCTGCATTTGCGGGACAAGAAAAAATTGCTGCCTGCAGACAGACAGGGACTCATTATTTCTGGAAACTAAATTGGAGAGAAGAATAAGCGGATAAGGCTGGCCAGTGCTAAAAAACCGGTGGAACAATTGGAAAAGAAGTAACCCTGTAAAAAACTCTAACTTAGTTACTTCTTATATTTCCATTAACCAGTATAAAGTCTCATGCCTCAAACCCGCCAGCTAGCCGCTATCATGTTCACCGATATTTCAGGCTACACCGCTTTGATGGGAAATGATGAACAAAAAGCCCATAACGTTTTAAGAAAAAACCGGGCCTTGCAAAAACCCATTATTGAAGAATTTAATGGGCGATGGATAAAAGAGCTCGGCGATGGTGTAATGGCCAGTTTTAATACGGTATCTGATGCAGTAAATGCCGCTTTTAAAATTCAACAGCAATGTAATCTTGCAAAAGAATTCCAGTTAAGCATCGGCATCCACCAGGGGGAAATTATGCTGGAAGATGGAGATATTTATGGCGATGCGGTAAATGTTGCATCCCGCATACAAAGTCTGGGTGTGGCGGGTTCGGTGCTGTTCTCAAAAAAAGTAAAAGATGAAATTCATAACAAGATAGAATTTCAAACAGTTTTGCTGGGTAGTTTTGAATTTAAAAATGTGGAAGAGCCATTGGAGGTTTTTGCTTTATCCAATCCCGGCTTTGTAGTTCCCCAAAAGGAACAGATGAAAGGAAAACTTAAAACACCGGCTGCAAAAAGTAAAAAAACAATTTACATTATTGCATCGGTTGCAATACTACTGCTGGCCGCTGTATTTGTGTTCAGAAAATCAATATTCCCAACAAAGAATGCAGCTATAAAATCACTCGCCATACTTCCATTTGTTAATGCACAAAAAGATTCTGCCCTTGCTTATTTATCAGAAGGTATTCCCGAAAACCTGATCAACCGTTTTTCAAAAATGGCAGGTGTAAAGGTGTTTGCCCGGTCGGCCACCTTTGAGCTGGCAGACTCTGCTAAAAAAGTAGAAAGTCTTCGCAAAGTTTTGAATGCAGATGTTGTACTAACAGGGCGGCTTACCAAATCATCAACCGGCTATACCTTAAGCTGTGAACTGGTAGATGCCAGCAACAAAAACCAGTTGTGGGGGAATAATTATGAACTTAATGCTGATAATATTGCCGAAGTAGAAAATTCTATTATTTCCTCATTAATCAATCCATTGCAGATAAGCCTTGCCAGTGGCAAAAAAATAGATGACGATGAGAAAAAAGCAAACCCTGCGGCGTATGCTGAATATTTAAAAGGCCGGTACCTGAGCTATGGTTCAACTCCGGAAGAATCAGAGAAAGCGATATCACACTTTCGACAGGCCATTAACCTCGACCCTGCATATGCATTGGCGTATGCAGCTATTGCCAATGAAAAAATTACACAATCTATCTTTTCCAATGCCGGCAACCAGGAAATAATGAATGAAGGAAGAACATCTTTAGCGGCCGCAAAAGCATTAGATCCCACCCTTCCGGAAATATATACCACGGCAGGCGCATTAAAATTTTATTATGAATATGATTGGAAGGGTGCCGTAAACTCTTACAAAAAAGCGTTGGAGCTTGATCCGAATAATGCCATTATTTATATCCGATACTCCGCTACACTAGCGAATATAGGGCAGACCAAAGAAGCATTACCACTTGCAGACAAAGCCGTAGAACTTGACCCCGTTTCTATTTCCAGCTTGCATAATCTTGGCTGGGTAAATTTACTGGCAGGCAATTATCAAAAAAGTATTGACGCATTTGAGAAGTCGGTAGAATTGCATCCCACTTTTACGTGGGGGCATATTAAGCAGGCATTTGGATACAATGCCCTGAAAAAATATGACCTGGCATTAAAAGAAAGTAATAAAGCCGAAGCGCTATTGACTGATGGTTGGGGTTCTGAATTGATCCAGGTAAGTATAATTGGTATCAATGTGGTTGCCGGCAACAAAGTAAAAGCGGATAGCCTTATGAGCCGTTTCCTCGATTATGCATCAAAAAATACGGTGAAAGATCCATATACACTATCATGTGTTTATCGAATGAAAAAAGACTATACAAAGGCGCTGGAGTGGGAAGAAAAAACAGTACAGCAGCGTTCACCATCAGGCTACATTTTAGCCTTGCCTTTTAATTACACAGGTTATGAAGATTTTTATAGAAGCGAGGGACACCAGAAAATTTTGCGGCAAATGGGTGTTGTAAAATAATAATACTGGCCGTGAAGAAATTTATTCGTGTATGTAAAGTTCCCAGAAATCTTTTATAGTTATTTAAAAAACTATTTATATGAAACAACTATTTATCATTCTGTTTTTCCCCTCAATCTTATTTGCCCAGACAGACAGTACCGACATCATTATACAAAACATGATGAAGCAACAAAAGATAACCGGTCTTTCACTAGCCGTTATAAAAAAAGGGAAAACAATGGTGAATAAAGGCTACGGCTTTGCGAATGTTGAACTCAACGTAGCCGCCAGTAATGAAACGGTATTTCGCCTCGGCTCCGTCAGCAAACAGTTTTTTACTACTGCCATTATGAAATTACAGGAAGAGGGAAAGCTATCCATTAATGATTCTGTTCATAAGTTCTTTCCCGATGCACCTGAAACATGGCGGCCCATACTTGTAAAAAATTTAATGTCTCACACCTCCGGATTGAAAAGGGAAAGCCCGGCCTATGATAATTTTAAAATGATAAGTGATCTTAACATTATTAAGGCCGCTTACCCGTTGGCAATGGATTTTAAAACTGGTGAAAAATACCAGTACTGCAATATTGCCTATTATATGCTGGCGCAAATCATTACCCAGGTAAGTGGCCAGCCCTGGGATAAATACATTCACGAAAAGCTTTTTGTTCCGGCAGGAATGAATAATAGTTACCTGACCGATTTCTATGCCGTAATCCCTAACAGGGCCAGTGGTTATATGTATAAAAAAGATACATTGCAGAATGCAACTGCTATGTTTGCCATTCGCCCCAGCGGGGGTTTCTTATCTACCACTACCGACATGATAAAATGGGAAAAAGTAATTGCCGAAAAAAAACTAATCCTAAAAAAGGAAAACTGGGAAACACTCTGGCAGCCTTTTATTAAAACATCTGCCGATGAAAATTCAAAATCCTATTATGGTTTTGGCTGGATGATAGATAATTTCAAGGGACACAAAACTGTTTCGCATGGCGGCAGTAATATCGGTTTTAGGTCATACTACTCCCGGTTTGTAAATGATGGATTCTCTATTATCGTACTCACTAATACCGATATTACTGCCGCCATGCGAAACAGTTTTGTGTCCCTTGAAATTATCTATCACCCAGCCAAAACCATAATAGGATTTTGATTTTTCATCATTTGAAGTTTTAATGAAGGGCTGCCAAAGTATTTCCCAATTTTCTTTTTTCAAGATTATTTTCTTCTCAGTAATTACCTTATCCCATTTTATCATATCGGAAGTAGTGGATAAGAAACCACCACTTGGCCGAATAGCAAACATGGCAGTAGCATTCAATAAAGTATCTTTTTTATGCATATACCCATTTGCACGGTTGGGGATTATCGTGTAGAAGTCCGTCATAAAACTATTGGTCATACCGGCAGGAGCCAAAAGTTTTTCCTGAATATATTTATCCCAGGGTTTACCACTAACCTGGGTTATGATTTGTGCCAGCATATAATAAGCAAGGTTACAGTACTGGTATTTTTCCCCGGGCTTAAAAACTACCGGCAGCGGGTAGGCCCCTTTAATAATAGCAAGATCGCTTATCATCTTAAAATTATCGTAGGCCGGGCTTTCTCGTGGAAGCCCTGATGTGTGAGATAGTAAATTTTTTACCAGTATAGGCCGCCAGGTTTCTGGTGCATCCGGAAAGAATTTATGAACAGAATCATCAATAGATAGTTTACCATCTTCCTGCAATTTTAGAATGGCCGTAGTAAAAAATTGCTTACTTACAGAACCGAGCCGAAATACCGTTTCGTTGGTGGCCGCAACATTGAGT
>JBKJLR010000003.1:0-5474 GCA_046596865.1 Chitinophagaceae bacterium | reverse complement strand
TGTATTGTATTTGGTTTAACTGCTGCTTTATATGGCGAAATAACTTTTGAGAATGGAAAAGTAAAGCAAAGCAATTTCAATAATTACAAAATGCTCCGTATGAATGAAATGCCGCAGGTGGAAGTGCACATACTGGATAGTACAGAAAAAATGGGTGGTGTTGGAGAACCTGGCGTGCCGCCTGTTGCTCCTGCAGTAATGAATGCCCTGTTTATGTTGACGGGCAAAAGAGTAAGAAGCTTACCGCTTCGCCCGGATGATTTAAAAAAGAAAGGATGATGTCACCTGAGTACAACTAAGGGAAAGATAAGTAACGAAATATTTTTTATAAAGAATTTGTCATGATAAATTTAAAAGTAAACGGCAAAGCATACGAAGTAGATGCTGACCCATCCACTCCAATTTTATGGGTACTGAGAGATAACCTCGGCCTGATGGGAACAAAATTTGGTTGCGGCGCTGCACAATGCGGTGCCTGCATCGTTCACCTGGATGGTGATGGTATACGTTCCTGTGTGTCACCCGTATCGAGAGCAGTCGGAAAAGAAATAGTCTCCATCGAAGGATTGGATAAAGCATTACATAAACCATTAGAGCAGGCATGGATACAGGAAGATGTACCGCAGTGTGGTTATTGTCAGTCGGGCCAGATAATGGCCGCCGCTATTTTACTCCGGGAAAAAGCTAATCCAACTGATGCTGATATTGATGATGCGATGACGGGAAATATTTGCCGCTGCGGAACTTATCCAAGAATTAGAAAAGCGATTCATGTAGCAGCCCAATTGATAAGCAAAAAATAACCAGCATGAAAAACATTAATCGAAATTGGCTGAAACTATCTATTTATATTTTATTGTCTGCAGGATTTATTTCTGCCATGACTATCAATGAGAATAATCCATCCACAAAAAAAATCGCCGCAACAAATTCTGATACGACGGATAAGAGGGATCCCGAAAAAGAGGCAGCCGGTAAAAAAATAGATTCTTCGGCAAGGGCAGCAGAATCAAAAGCCGCCTTCCTCGATGCTTACCGTGTATTTATGCATCCACGTTGTATGAACTGTCATCCATCGGGTGATGTGCCGTTGCAGGGAGATGAGAGTCGTTTGCATGCACAAGGAGTAAAAAGAGGCCCTGATGGAAAAGGATTATATGCACTCAAATGTGCCAACTGTCACCAGGAGCAACATGTAGCAGGAATAAACATGCCACCCGGTGGAAAGGGCTGGCACCTGCCACCAATGAATAGAAAAATGATTTTCGAAGGGAAAACAGCCAGGCAACTCGCCACACATTTTAAAGACAATAAATTTACCGGGTTCAAAGATTTTAAAAAAGATATGCTTCATCATATAGAACATGAGCCGCTGGTAATAAACAGCTGGACATATGGCACCCCGCCTCCACTTAGTTTTGAAGAGTTTGTCGCTAAAGTAAAAGAGTGGATTGCAAAAGGAGCGGTGATTCCATAACTGTATTTATCATGCTGAGGTTGACAAAGCAGGCAAAAAGTTGGGTTACAATTTAAAGCCAATTACAACAATTAATAATTTAAGGCCTCCCGGAGGCTTTTTTTATAATCAAATTTGCAGAGCAGAGCTGACAACGGAGTTTGTCATGCCGAGGCACGAGGCATCTGGAACCAACGATATAATGAATTTCCTGAGTAAAAAATACTACGTCTACATTGTGACGAATTTCAAAAAGACTGTTTTATATACGGGTATGACGAACGATCTCGAACAAAGAATTATCGAACACTATCTCGACAAGGGGAATGAAAAAACCTTTACCGGAAAGTATCATACTTTTTACCTGTTGTTTTACGAAAGCTCGGTTTATATTAATAATACTATCGCAAGGGAAAAAGAAATAAAAGGGTGGCGAAGAAGTAAGAAAGAGGAATTAATTAATTCATTTAACCCTGAATGGAAATTCCTGAATGAAGAACTATTTGGAAAATGGCCACCAGATGAAACGTTTCATCGTAAGGATATATAGAAACAGACCCATCGTTCCTCGGGGTGACAAAACGATAAGTCATTTCAGGGTTTAAATTTTCATTGGCAACAAATTGTTTTATATTGAAACTTCAATGAATAACCCATCACCGGCTAATAATTCATCCGCCATTTATTACCGCCTTATCGCCCTGTGGGTTCTTTGCGAAGCCATGCTCGGTGGAATCATTCATGGATTAAAAATTCCGGTATCGGGATTGGTGGTCGGCAGTTGTGCTATTGTTTGTATATGTCTTATCGCCTGGTATGTTCCCGCTAAAGGTGCTATCATAAAAGCCACAATCATCGTAGCCATTTTTAAAATGATGTTGAGTCCGCAGGCACCACCACCGGCGTATATTGCTGTCTTCTTCCAGGGACTGATGGGAGAACTGCTTTTCTGGAATAAAAGATTTTTCCGCCTCTCCTGTATTTTATTAGCCGTACTCGGTTTACTGGAATCTGGTTTACAACGTATACTAGTACTCACCATCGTATATGGAAACGACCTGTGGAAAGTCATCAACAACTTCATCAACGGACTGACAAAACAAAAACAAACTACCAACTATAGTTTATGGATTGGGAGCGGTTATGTTATTCTTCATCTTATTACGGGAATAGTAGTAGGCTGGTGGTCATCCCTGCTTCCGAAAAGAATTGCCCGGTGGAGACAGGACAAACAAAATTTAGTTCTGGCAGAGGGTGCATCTGCTATTGCCTTGCCTTCCAAAACAAAAAAACGAAAGCGTTTAAAGAAAGGATTATTTATTATTTGGCTCCTGCTGATCGCTTTATATGTACAGTCATATTTTAAAATCGGCACACCGTTATTGCCTTCACATATATCTTTAAAAATATTATTACGGTCACTCATTATTGTATTGGGGTGGATATTTATTGTTGGGCCTTTATTAAAACAAATTCTCCACTGGTGGTTAAAGAAGAAGCAAACCCGGTCACAACAGGATGTGCAGGAGGTAATGCGGTTATTACCTGCTACTCAAGAATTGATATCACAAAGCTGGAAACAATCATCCGGACACAAAGGATGGAAACGAATAAATACATGGAGTAAAATGGTATTGGTAAATGCCTTATCCCCCCTCTCCACCCCGTGGAGAGGGGCCGGGGGTGAGGTCTATATTCTCTCAGCCCCCATTCAAACCGGCAAAACAACTTCATTACTAAACTGGTCAGACAATAGAAAAGATGTGTATGGCATACTGACACCGGTGGTAAATGGAAAAAGAATGTTTATGAATGCACATTCCCGCCAGTTGTTTTTGATGGAAGCAAAGGAGGGAGAAACGGAAACACTGAATATTGGACGGTTTGTATTCAGCAAAGCGAATTTCAATAAAGCCATTGAAATAATCCGGGATGGAATGTATAAAGAAGGTTGGTTAGTAATAGATGAAATAGGGCCGATGGAATTAAAAGGAGAAGGTTTTAGTGAGTCATTAAAAGAAGTATTGATGGAGAGAAAAGAAAATATTTTATTAGTAGTAAGAGAAGGGTTGGCACATCAGGTAAAGGCGTATTTTAATTTGCAACAGGCCATTATTATCACCAGTGCAGAAGAAATAACATAACGAGTATTGGGAAAATGATCAACAAGGTGGTCAACATTACCATCATAAGAGGTTCATGGCACTATCGTTGTAGCCGTAGATGAAACAAGAACCATGCAGACATTGCAGGATAACCGGCAGCACAATGCCTGGAATAAAATACCTGAACTCACCATTTTATTCTGGATAATGAAAATAACCGCCACCACTTTGGGAGAAACCGGTGGCGACCTGCTGGCACAAACCCTGAATGTGGGTTATGGTACAAGTACTCTTATCTTTTTTGCTTTCTTCCTTATAATGCTTGCATGTCAGTTATTGACAAAGCGGTATATCCCACCCATCTACTGGGCAGTAATTGTGGCTACCAGCACCGCTGGTACTACCATGTCAGATTATATGGACCGGACACTGAACCTCGGATATTCTTTGGGCTCATTAATCCTTGTTACCGTTTTATTGATTACGTTGCTTACCTGGTGGCTAACTGAAAAATCATTATCTGTAACCAATATCAGCTCACGCAGGGGTGAAATATTTTACTGGATAGCCATCTTATTCTCCAATACCCTCGGTACGGCACTGGGTGATTTTCTGGCCGACGATTCTGGATTGGGTTTTGGTGGAAGCGCCTTATTAATTTCAGCGGTGTTGCTACTTGTTGTGCTGGCTTATTATTTTACTAAAATTTCGAGAATACTGCTTTTCTGGATTGCCTTTATATTAACCCGTCCTTTCGGTGCCACTTTCGGCGACTTGTTGACAAAATCTAAAGAGAAAGGCGGATTGGATTATGGCACTAAAGGCGCATCCCTTATTCTTTTTGCATTACTCATAGCACTTATTATATATGAAGTAGTAAAACAAAAAAAAGACCGTCTCCGGGAAGACAGTCTTAACCAATTACGGAAACCCGATAGCTATCGGGTCCCAACTCATTAAAGAGTAGCCATATCAATCACAAACCTGTATCGCACATCTCCTTTCAGCATTCGTTCATATCCCTCATTGATATCTTTCATCGCTATCACTTCCACATCACTTACTATATTATGTTCGGCGCAAAAATCCAGCATCTCCTGTGTTTCAGGAATACCACCGATCAATGAACCGGCAAAACTCTTCCGGCCAAAGATCACATTAAACGCCGGTATCGTAGCCGGTGTTGGCGGCACACCCACACAAACCATCACCCCATCAGTGCGCAGCAAGGCCAGGTAAAAACTATAATCATGTTCGGCAGAAACGGTATCCAGTATAAAATCAAAATAACCTGTCACCCCTTTTATCTGTTCACCATCGGCAGTCAAAACAAATTTATTAGCACCCAGTCTTTTTGCATCAGCTTCCTTTGCGGCGGTATGACTAAGCATCGTTACCTCTGCTCCCATTGCTGCTGCCAGTTTCACCGCCATATGACCAAGACCACCCAATCCCAATACACCCACTCTTGTTCCCTTCCCTACCTTCCAGTGGCGAAGTGGTGAGTAAGTTGTGATGCCTGCACAAAGCAACGGCGCCACCGCTTCCAGCGGTAATTTATCCGAAATGCGCAGTACAAAATCTTCATGAGCTACTATTGATTTGCTGTAACCACCATACGTATTGCCGGTACCATCCCTTTCATCACTGTTATAGCTAAACACGGGGCCGCCGCTACAATATTGCTCCAGTCCTTCCTTGCAGTTATCACATTCCCGGCAGCTATCTACCAGGCAGCCGATGCCGGCGAGGTCGCCAACTTTAAATTTCTTTACTTCACCACCCACGGCTGTTATTTTACCTACTATCTCATGACCAGGCACCACGGGAAACACGGTATTGCCCCATTCATTACGGGCAAAGTGAAGATCACTGTGGCAAACACCGCAGTATAGGATTTCCATCTGAACATC
>JBKJLR010000253.1:0-9053 GCA_046596865.1 Chitinophagaceae bacterium | reverse complement strand
TATCCAGGAAAGAACAGACAGTAGTCTTCTGGTTAATCTTTGTTGCTTTTGCGATAAAAATGCCCATCTTCCCCTTTCATACCTGGCAACCGGATACCTACGAGCAAGCTCCTGCTGCCACAACCATGATATTAAGTGGTGTGATGGTTAAAATGGGTGTATTTGGTTTACTTCGCTGGTTGTTCCCGGTAGTATCATTTGCTTCTTTTCAGTGGGCTGATTTTATTACATCTGCTGCACTGGTCGGGGTTATTTATGCATCGCTTATCGCTATTCAGCAAGATGATTTAAAAAGATTGGTTGCCTATTCTTCCATTGCCCACATTGGTTTAATGTGTGCTGCTGCTTTTTCACAAAACGTAAGTGGCCTGCAGGGATTAATGATTCAGATGTTTAATCACGGTATTAATATTATCGGCTTGTGGGTAGTGGTAGCATTAATAGATAGACAATTTAGAACTACCAAAATATCTGAATTGGGTGGTCTGGCACAAAAAGCACCGGCAATGGCTATTTTATTGGTGATAGTAGCTCTTGCAAATATTGCCCTGCCACTGACAAATGCATTTCCGGGGGAGTTTCTGATGTTTAATGGCATATTTAGTTCTCAAACGAAATACAATGTATGGTTTATAGTGCTTGCGGGAATGGGTATTATTCTGGGAGCTGTATATACATTGAATATGATCCGGAAAGTTTTTTATGGTAACACCAATGAGTTAACAGCAACGACACAGGATATAAAATGGAATGAAAAGCTGGCACTGGGAATTATAGTAATTATTATTTTTTGGATGGGGATTTATCCGCAATGTATGTTGAATGAAACCACCGCAGTGACAGAATCAATTGTAAAAAAATTCGGGCTGCTTCTGCAAACTTTGCCGAAGCAATAAGAAGTTAAGATTATGAACGCATTAATATTATCGGCAATTCTGGGAGTTATCATGATGTTCAGCGGAATATTGCTGAAATCAAACAGGGCTGTACGAAATCTCGCAATTGCAGGGATGGTTTTACTAGTAGTTGCCAATATTCTTGAAATGTGCGGCACCATCTTTTTTAAAATCGATACGAAAGGAATTATTGTTTTCGATAATTTCTCTTTACTATTTAACAGTATTGCTTTTATTTCCACATTACTTTATCTGCTGTTGTCCGCCAGAGATATGGAAAAAGTAGGTATTAATTATGCTGAATATTTTGCCCTCATCTTTTTTATTCTTTGTGGCATTACCCTTACTTCCTCATTTAAGTCATTGCTGATTCTTTTTCTTGGGATTGAAATTATTTCCATACCACTGTATATTTTAACGGGTAGTGATAAAAGAAACTTAAAAAGTAATGAAGCTTCTTTAAAATATTTTTTGCTCGGGGCTTTTTCCACGGGGTTAATGCTGATGGGAATAGCCTTGATTTATGGTGCCATGGGAACTTTTGATACTACCGTTATTGGAAGCTTTACTACTACACCACCCTCAGCTTTGTTGATTGCAGGTATGTTGTTACTACTTTTCTCGATGTCTTTTAAAGCTTCCGTTGCACCCTTTCACTTCTGGACACCTGATGTGTATGATGGTGCTCCGACCGTCTTTACTTCCTTCATGGCCACGATCGTAAAGGCAGCTGTATTTATTGCCTTTATCCGTTTGTTTGATGATGCTTTTGGATTTCAGCAAAAACAATGGCAATTATTTGTAGCAGTGGCCACAGTAGCAACACTTTTTATCGGGAACATTACAGCTGTTTTTCAGCAAAGTGTAAAACGAATGCTGGCTTATTCCAGCATTGCCCAGGCTGGTTTCATGATGCTGTCTTTATATGCGATGAATTCAGACGCTAAAGAAGGTTTATTGCTTTACACTGCTGCATATAGTTTTGCAACTATCGGCATTTTTGCCGTTCTCATAAAAATGAAGGATTACACTTTTGATGGGTTCAATGGCTTTGCAAAGATGCAACCTTTACTTGCTGCTACCACCACTATCTTTCTTTTATCATTAGCGGGTATACCGCTTACTGCAGGGTTTATTTCAAAATTTTACATGTTGAAAGCTGCGATGGGTGATGGGAAGAATCTTTGGCTCGTCATTTTCGCAGTGTTGATGGCGGCGGTGAGTGTTTATTATTATTTCCGGGTTATACAAGCTATGTATTTTAAAGAAGGCGATCCTCAGTCAATAGAAGTTTCACTTGTTTTCAAATGGACGCTGGTATTATTGGCGGCGTTAGTGATACTGCTCGGTATCTTTCCCAACCTGCTGCTAAACTGGTATTATTTCTAAATTTGTTCTTATTAACTTCGGTAAGGTAATAAGCTGACCACACCAGGAAATCAGCAACAGGAATAAGTAATTAGTTATGAATTTTCGTGACGTTTTTTCACTGGCTTTCCGTACTGTTCGTAGTAATAAACTGCGTACCGGGCTTACGGTAGCTATCATTGCTTTTGGCATAATGGCATTAATAGGTATTATTACAGCTATTAAGGCCATGAACCAGAAATTCACGGAAAGTTTTTCTACCATGGGAGCCAATGCTTATACCATCCGGTATAAAGAAAGAAATATCAATTTTGGCGGGGGAAATAAAAAGGATATTGCTGTATCAAAAAAAGGAAATAAGAAAAAGAAAGCATCAAGTCTCGGAAAATTAATTACCAAAGACGAAGCAGAAATATTTGCTGACCGGTTTATTTTTCCAGCAGTAAAAAGCCTTTCCATCTTTGGTGGCAGGAATAATATTGCTTCTTTTAATAACCGGAAAACCAATCCAAATGTATTTTTATTCGGTGGGGATGATAATTATTTATTGCTGAACGGATTTACCATTCAATATGGGAGAAACCTGAGCCGTATGGATGTCCAAAGTGGTAATAATGTTTGTTTGCTTGGCTATGATGTGGCTAAACGGTTATTCAAGGAAGGTGTAGAAAGAGCGGTGAATGCGGTGGTCCGAATCAATAATATTCCTTACCGTGTGCAGGCTGTGATGAAAAGCCGGGGTTCTAGTTTTGGATTCAGCAGGGATAATGTTATTATCACTACTTATTCAAATGTTGTCAGAAATTTTCCATTGGGTTATTCATTTGTAATAGGAGTGATGACACAGGATTTGCAAAAAGTACAGGCATCCATGGGAGAAGCGGAAGGTGTTTTCAGGGGAATACGTAAATTAAATACGACAGAGGAAAATAACTTTGTACTGGACCGTAGTGATAGCATTGCTGAAAAGGCGATGAACAGTTTACGGTTTCTTACTGTTTCCGCTACCGTTATCGGGCTAATTACTTTAATAGGGGCGGCTATTGGCCTCATGAACATAATGTTGGTATCTGTATCTGAACGGACCCGGGAGGTTGGTCTTGTAAAAGCAATTGGGGGGAAAAGTAAAATGGTGAGCCGCCAGTTTTTACTCGAAGCAATTATTATCAGCATGCTGGGGGCCTTATTTGGAATAGCCCTTGGCATTATGGTAGGTAATCTTTTTTCCGTGTTGCTGAATACTGGTTTTGTGGTTCCCTGGGACTGGGTAATTTATGGTATTATTATCTGTACAATCGTTGGTTTGGTGGCTGGTTTATACCCCGCCCTAAAGGCAGGGAAACTCAATCCTATCGAGGCTTTGAGATATGAATAAACTTATCTGATCAATCCTCCAAAATCTTTATTGCCAGGCAGAATGAAATTCTTATCATTTTATTTATAAGAGACTTGTTCCGTATAAAAAAATCCTTAACTTGAAGCCCTTTCCTTAAAATATTGAGGATTGGTGCTTTTTTTACTAAACTTTTTCATAGCATTGTACCTCTGAAAATAAGTGTTCTGATTTATCATTTAAAAATTAAAAAATTAAGATTATGGCAGAGACTAAATCCACTGCAACAGTTAAGGCTACATCAGTTCAACCAAAGAGGAGCAGCAATTCAATTTCCTGGATTGCACCCGTTGTATGTATTATTGCCGCCTATTTAATCTGGCGTTTCATTCTAGGTGCCGCCGATGGGTTTGAGAATCCTGATAAAAATGGTGGATTTATGCCACATCACAAGGATCCTAAAGATGCACTTCATAGAATTTATGAAGGTGGTATCATTATCCCTCTGCTAATTGGCATGTTGTTGATGGTAATTGTTTTCTCTATCGAAAGATACCTGACCATCCGCAAAGCATTGGGTAATGGTTCTATTTCTGATTTTATCCGCAAAGTTCAATATCATCTTGCTAATCGCAATGTGGACGCTGCATTGTCTGAGTGTGATAAACAAAGAGGTTCTGTTGGTAATGTAATGAAGGCAGGTCTGAGGCGTTATAAAGAAATGATTAATGAAGGCGGAATGGGTACTGACCAGAAAGTCATTTCCATTCAAAAAGAAGTGGAAGAAGCTACGGCACTTGAATTACCCATGCTGCAGAAAAACCTGGTGTTTCTCTCAACTATTACTTCTGTTGGTACATTGATTGCACTATTAGGTACCGTAATTGGTATGATCAAATCATTCTCTGCGTTAGGTAAAGAGGGTGGTGCTGGTGCCGCAGCTGAACTGGCTGTAGGTATTTCCGAGGCCTTGTATAACACAGCATTAGGAATTGGGACTTCGGCTTTAGCGCTGATCATGTATAACGTATTCACGACTAAGATTGATTCAATCACTTATGGCATTGATGAATCAGGTTTTACCCTGACTCAGAGTTTTGCTTCTCTATACAAATAATCCTGGTAAAAAAGGGTTGAATTGTATGGAAATTTGAAACCTATTCATCTTAATTCTAAATTATGTAAAAATGCCAAGTGTCAAGTTACCGAGGAAGAGTACAGATACAGACATGACTCCGTTTGTTGATGTGGCCTTTCTGATTCTTTCCTTTTTCATGCTGGCTACTAAGTTTAAGCCACCGGAGCCGGTAGAGATTACAACCCCTGGCTCTGTAAATTCACAGAAGTTACCTGAGAATAATGCAGTTATGATAATTGTTGATTCTTCTAACCGGGTCTTTTTCTCTGTTTTATCTGAAAAGGACAAAACCAAATATGATTTGATTATCCAGGGTATAAACAGTAGCAGAACTCTTGGTTTGTCAACTGCGGAGATGGCTAATTACAGGCAAACATTTGCAGTAGGTGTTCCATTTGGAAATTTAAAGCAACTCTTAACTCTCGATCCAAAAGAGCAGGCTGCGCTTAAGGTGCCTGGAATACCGGTTTTAGATTCCGCAAATAATGAGCTGGTTTGGTGGATAAGCGAAGCTAAAAAAGCTTTTGCCGGAGAAACATTAAATTACCTGATTAAAGGTGATGCCAAATCAAAATATCCAACTTTTGAAGCTGTTATCAGTGCTTTAAAACGCAATGATGAGTTTAAATATAACCTGGTTACAGCGTTGGATGATATTCCAAGTAATTCCGAACTGGATAAGTATAATAAGAAAGGATTAAAATAATTGTATTAATTAAAATTGTAAACCCATTTTATTATGTCAAGTATAGATGTCGCCGGTGGCGATAATGGCCACAAAAAAGGGCCAGGGGTAAAAAAAGCAAAAAAGCTTTCTACCCGTGTGGATATGACGCCAATGGTGGACCTGGGGTTTCTGCTAATTACTTTTTTCATCTTTACCACCACCATGACGACGCCCACTACGCTTGATCTCAATATGCCCAAGGATATTAATGATCCAAAAGATCAGACGGAGGCAAAAGAATCTGGTGTATTGTCAATCTTGCTCGGTAAGGGAGATCAGGTATATTATTATGAAGGAAAATTATTAGTAGATGCCACAGGCAATAATTTTAAATCCACAACTTTTAAAGGGATCCGCGACGTCATCATCAAAAAGAAAAATGAAGTGATCAGCCGGCATGTGCATGATGAGACTTGTCCCAAAACCCAGGCAAGGGCTAAAGAAAAAGGTGATCCTGATTGGGAAAGTGCTTGTAAGGACCGTGATTTTATTATAATTATTAAACCAAGTGAAGATGCCACTTATAAAAACACGGTGGACATCCTTGATGAAATGACTATCAACCAGGCAAGAACGTATGCAATGGTTAAAATTCTGAAAGAGGAAATTGAACTGATAAAAGCAACAGAAGCCACGAATGGCATAAAATAAGCAGCAGGTTCTTATGGAATAATATAGCTGCCAGCATCTAATTAAAAACGCTAAGTATGGAAGCCAACAAAATTTTATCTGCCGACATTCTGGACCTGATCTTCGAAGACAGGAACAAAGATTACGGTGCTTATGATTTGAGAAAAACGTATAACCGCCGTATTACCCGTGCTCTTATCATTACTGCCTCTGTTGCAGGTTTAGCCATAGGAGGTTCTCTGCTGGCAAGCAACCTGACGGGTACTGATGACAAGAAGGTAAAAATGCAGGAAATAACTTTAACTGAAGTAAAGCAGGAAGAAAAGAAAATAATACCTCCTCCACCTCCTCCCCCAAAAGTGGAGCCACCCAAAGTGGAAATGAAACAATTCACCCCGCCCGTCATAAAAAAAGATGAGGAAGTAGAAAAGCCGCCACCACCACAGGAAGAATTAAAAGAGGCTAAAATTGATGTGGTAAATCAGGAAGGTATCAAGGATGATAATATCGCCACACCTGTAGTAATTGATGAAGGAAAGCAGATAGTGGAAGTAAAGAAGGAAGATGACGAAAACAAGATATTTGACAAAGTGGAAATAGAAGCTAAGTTTCCTGGTGGTGATGCCAAATGGCGCCAGTATCTGGAAAGAAACTGTAATGCGCAGGTAGCTACTGATAATGGAGCTCCTGAAGGCACTTACACTACGGTTGTTCAGTTTGTAGTGGATAAAGAAGGGAATATCAGTGATGTAAAAGCAATGACTAATCATGGGTATGGAATGGAAGAAGAAGCCGTACGTACCATCAAAAAAGGACCCAACTGGACACCAGCAGTACAAAATGGCCGCCAGGTAAAAGCTTACCGTAAACAACCAATTACCTTCCAGGTAACAGGTGAATAAAATAATATTGTTAATTCATTTCAATCCTTCCTGATTTTTCAGGAAGGATTTTTTTTAGATCCCCCTTACATCCTATTGATATTTTTAGAGTCGTTGGCACTTTTACTTCGTAAACAGCAGCAGGGTCTTCCTTATGCATATTCTACGTTGGGGTGAAGTTTTAGATTATTTTTGATTCTATAATGAATAAAATCACAGGTTGGGATGATACTATAGTAGCACTGGCAACTCCACCGGGAATCGGAGCCATAGGTGTTATACGTCTCAGTGGTAACAACGCTATTGCCATTAGTAATGAATTATTTCCAACAAAGAATTTGCAAAACCAGGCCTCACATACATTACATGTCGGATTTTTAAAAGACGAAGAAATTTTTATGGATGAAGCAGTACTCTCACTTTTTAAAGCACCAAAATCATATACTGGTGAAGATGTGGTAGAAATAAGTTGTCATGGTTCTCCATATATACAGCAACAGGTAATAGATGCCGTCATCCGGAAAGGCGCAAGGCTCGCCAAACCCGGTGAATTTACCCAACGGGCATTTCTGAATGGCAAGCTGGATCTCACCCAGGCTGAAGCTGTAGCGGATCTGATTGCATCCAATACTTCGGCTTCTCAAAAAGCTGCCCTGCATACGATTAGAGGAGGGTTTTCAGAAAATTTGTCATTGTTAAGAGAAAGACTCCTACGTTTTTCCTCATTAATAGAGCTGGAGCTGGATTTTTCACAGGAGGATGTGGAATTTGCTGATCGAAAGCAATTTTATGAGCTGGTGAATGAGCTAACTGTATCAACCAATCAATTAGTCACCTCTTTTTCTCTCGGGAATGTAATTCGTAATGGAGTAAGTGTGGCCATTATTGGAAAACCAAATGCTGGCAAGTCTACTTTGCTAAACAGCTTATTGAATGATAACAGGGCTATTGTTAGCGAAATCCCCGGTACTACAAGAGATACTATAGAAGAGTTGATAAATATTGATGGAATTATCTTCCGGCTGATTGATACAGCCGGAATTCGTCAGCGTTCAAACGATGTGATTGAAAATGCGGGTATGGAGCGTAGCCTGGAAAAAATGAAACAGGCAGACCTTGTGCTGTATTTATTTGATGCAGCGGATACGAGGGGTGAGATCGGAAATAAGAAGGCAGAGTTTGAAGATCAACAGTTGAATTATTTATTAGTGGCCAATAAAATTGATACTGCCGGGGAAGAAACTGCAAAAGAAAAATTCGGTGATTTAGATAAAGTCATTTTTATTGCCGCTAAGCATCATTTGCATACCGATTTGCTGAAGGAGAGAATGGTCGATGCCGTATTACAGGGACAGGTACAAACAGAAAATACTATCATCACCAATGCCAGGCATTATCATACACTGAAAGAAGTGCAAAAATCGCTGACAGATATTAAAAATGGTATCGATAATAAATTGCCCGGAGACTTGTTAGCTTTAGATATCCGCCGCTGCCTGTATTATCTTGGGGAAATCACAGGGTAAATAACCAACGAAGATCAGTTGGATTATATTTTTAGTAAGTTTTGTATCGGAAAGTAGCAACTAAATGTCTGGCCTCCCTTCCGGCACACTTCAAATTAGAATTTCTTAATTTACACGAACCTCTATTGTAAGGCAATACTGCGCCTATTGAATTGATACTGCTCAAGGCAAATGGATTAATATACCCAGAAATAGGTATTGGTATTACTTATTTTTAATGCTAATTTTCCAATTAATTTTACCGTGCTGTTTAATTATTTGACTATGAATTTTTTATCTAAATAATAGTATGGTTTGCCGAATTATAATTATTTTTAAAATAGTTATAATTCAGAGTATAATTTTTTTCACTATCCTGTCTAATGCTGTAAAAGTTTACCCGTTACCCCGGAAATCTAACTGAAATGAATTGATTAACAGCCATTTTCATCAGTAATTCACTTTGCGACAATTACACTTAAACGTTATGCTTTCAATGAAAAGTATAAGAATCTTTTTTTTAATATTTGCATTATTTATTTCAGGACATTCTTTTGCTCAGGATTGGAGACAAT
>JBKJLR010000056.1:0-7044 GCA_046596865.1 Chitinophagaceae bacterium | reverse complement strand
CAAATTCTTTTAGTCTTTCCGGCGATTCATATAATGTTGAAAACATATTATTGCTGCCCGATTTCCCCTCATTTTGTGGCAGACCCGTTGCCAATCCAGATTCCAGATCTCCCCAGAACGGATAGAGGCGGTTATTGGCCATTTCTAATATTCCACCGATATATTCTGGTTTGTTTTTGTCAAGAAAAACATTTGTATCCGTTCCATTTGAATACACGGCGGTATCCATCAGCCCCTCTCTTTGCAAAAAACCAAAGGAAGTAAGGGCATCCAGGAAATCATACACATTCCTGTCCGTACATTTAAATCCCAATAATTCTTTAATCTGAGCTCCACTCAATTTTTCTTTTTCTGCCAGGTGAGTAAACAGGTTTAAGTTTACGGCGGTCAGTAAAGTTTTGGATGCCCAGAAGCCCAGACCAATCTGCATGATACGTTCTGGTGTTGGTTCAGTAAGTTCCATATACAAATATTTTATTTAAAAAATCCAGAGGCTAAATAAGTAAAATTATTTGAAATAATTTTCCGGCTATACATCCTATTAAAACAAATTTTTGCGGCGACTTCTGCCACCCAAACCTAATACACCCAATAATGCTCTTACGATTGAGTTACCAGCAGTCCGGGTCATGCTTTTAACAATAGGGTCATCAAAAAAACCTTTATCTTTTTTGGCCGGTGTTTTCTTTTCTTCTTTTGTTGCTGAATCCCGTTTAGCAGCCTCCTCTAATTTTTCAGTGAGCATCTCATAAGCACTTTTACTGTCTACCACTTCGTTGTATTTTGCAGCAATCTTGGATTGGCGGACCAATGTATCAATTTCCGCTTCAGTCAATATATCCATCCGGCTTTGAGGGGGGCGAATCATACAATGCACCAGCGGCGTGGGAATTCCTTTTTCATTTAATATTGTTACCAATGCTTCTCCGGTTCCCAATTGAGTAATCAGGTCCTCAGTTTTATAAAAAACTGTTTCAGGATAGTTCTCCGATGCCTGCTTTATTACTTTTCTATCTGCCGCCGTAAAGGCCCTTAAAGCATGCTGCACTTTCAATCCCAATTGCGCCAGCACCGGTGCCGGAACATCCATAGGGTTTTGTGTACAAAAATAAATACCAATTCCCTTGGAACGGATCAATTTGATAATAGTTTCAATCTGCTGCAGCAATGCATCATTGGCTTCCTGGAAAATAAGATGTGCCTCATCAATGAACATTACCAGCTTTGGTTTATCTATATCACCTTCTTCGGGAAGTGTAGCATATAATTCTGCCAGCAGTTGCAGCATAAATGTTGAAAATAATTTTGGCCTGTCCTGCAAATCTGTAACCCTTACAATAGAAATCATTCCTTTTCCATCATTATTGATGCGCAGCAGATCATCCACTTCAAAACTTTTCTCCCCAAAGAAAACATCAGCACCCTGTTGTTGCAGTTCAATTACTTTTCTGAGAATAGTTCCTGTGGAAGTTGTTGATATTTTACCGTACGTCTTTTCCAACTCCGTTTTTCCTTCGTCACTTACAAATTGCAATATTTTTATGAAGTCCTTTAAATCGAGTAATGGAAGTTTACTGTCATCACAATATTTAAAGATCATGGCAACAAAGCCACCCTGTGTATCATTTAATCCTAAAATTTTAGAAAGCAACACCGGGCCAAACTCACTTACTGTTGCTCTTAGTCTTGCCCCTTTCTGATTACTCAATGTCAGCAGGTCAACGGGGTAAGCAGTGGGTTTGAATTCAATATTTAATTTCTGGCAGCGTTCGGTTATTTTATCGTTTATAGTCCCGGCAGCAGCAATACCACTCAGGTCTCCTTTTACATCCATCAGTAATACGGGCACACTGGCATCGCTTAATCCTTCCGCAATTATTTGTAATGTTTTTGTTTTACCCGTACCTGTTGCGCCAGCTATCAAACCATGGCGGTTCATTGTTTTCAAAGGAATCAATACATCGGCGCCTGCCACTACATTTCCATCCAGCATAGCGCTTCCAATTTTAAAACTTTCACCTTTGAAAGTATAACCTGTCTGTACGATTTTGAGAAACGTTGCGCTGTCTGACATCAGATAAATTTGGTTGAAAGTTAAATGAAAAGTTTTATTTGCTCATAAATCTTCCTCCCTCTCCAGCATCAGAATTGCACTTTGCGGCACGATAAAATATTTTTCACTTTCATACATCACTTCAGTTGCACCGCTGAGTAAGAAAATAGCCAGATCGCCTTCTTTGGCCTGTAGCGGCATATATTTTACCTGTTCCTCCTCACCTTTCCAGCTTTCATTCTCCACGGGCATTGGGATAGCATAACCAGGACCAGCTTTGATTACATATCCCTGCTGTACTTTTTCTTTTTCCTGAACACCCGGTGGCAGATACAGTCCACTCGCAGTTTGCTCATCGGGACGGGCAGGTTTTATCAGTAAACGGTCGCCGATAACGATAAGTTTCTTGAGACGGTTGTCATTAGTTAAATGCATGGCACAGTTTTTTATTAGGTAATGCAAAAGTAGAAAGCAATAGGTTCGAAACCACGGTGTTTTAACAAAATATTCATCCCCGATACTTGAAACCCCGAAATGCTTTAACTTTATTTGTCACCAAACCTCTCTCCTTCCTCTCTTTTCCAGAGAAAGTGAAGTCGGCGATGGAATTAAAAACGAAGGCTGAACAAGCATTAAAACTTTTATCAATGGACACTAAGAAACCTCAAATTTTGTTGTGCGAAGATGATCCTAACCTTGGGAGTGTGCTGAAGAATTACCTCGAATTAAATGATTATGATGTAACACTGGAAAGAGATGGCCGGCTTGGCCTCGCTGCTTTTCAACGGGAAAAATTTGACCTTTGCCTGCTGGATGTAATGATGCCCAATATGGACGGATTTACCCTGGCCGAAGAAATAAGAGATGTGGATCCTGATATTCCCCTGTTCTTCCTGAGTGCAAAAACAATGAAGGAAGATGTTATACAGGGATATAAACTCGGTGCCGATGACTATATCACCAAGCCTTTTGACAGCGAAGTGCTACTGCTGAAAATAAAAGCAATCCTGAAACGCAACGAAGAGCAGAACAGGGAAAGTGAGAATAAAGAGTTTGATCTGGCCAGTTATCATTTTAATCCCAAACTGCGTCAGTTAATACATAACGGTATTACACAAACATTATCACCCAAGGAAAATGAGTTGCTGAAAATGCTGGCCGAATACCTGAATGATTTGTTGCCTAGAGAACAGGCATTAAAGAAAATTTGGGGTAGTGATACTTATTTCAATGGTCGCAGTATGGATGTTTACATTGCCAAACTTCGCAAATACCTGAAAGACGATCCGGCAATTGAAATTGTGAATATACATGGTAATGGTTTCAGGCTGGTAGTACAGGCATAGAGCTAAAGTATCTAAGTAAATAAAGGAGATAAAGTAACCTGTGTACTTTATCTCCTTTATTTTTTACCTGTTACTATACGTCATCCGGCGAACAAAGTGCCTGTGCTTCCTGGCTTCATTTTTCCCAAATGCTCATAAGCCTTGTCAGTGACCTCTCTTCCTCTTGGTGTACGTTGCAGAAATCCTTCCTGTATTAAAAAAGGCTCATATACTTCTTCCAGTGTACCCGGTTCTTCACCTACAGCAGTAGCGATGGTAGTAATACCAACCGGCCCTCCTTTAAATTTTTCTATTATGGTTTGCAGGATTTTGTTGTCCATGTCATCCAGTCCATACTCATCTACGTTTAACGCTTTCAGTGCATGCTGGGTAATACCAAAATCAATTTGGCCATCATTTAATACCTGTGCAAAATCTCTTACCCGTCTTAAAAGTCCATTGGCAATTCTTGGCGTACCACGACTTCTTCTTCCAATTTCGGCTATTGCTTCGATTGAAATTGTTGTTCCGAGTATGCCCGCAGAACGTTGAATAATTTTGTTCAGTATGGCTGACGTGTAATACTCTAGTCTTGATTTAATGGCAAATCTTGATAACAACGGTGCTGAAAGTAAACCACTTCTTGTAGTAGCTCCGATCAGGGTGAATGGATTCAGGTTAATCTGAATGCTCCTTGCATTGGGACCCGTATCAATCATGATATCGATGCGGTAATCTTCCATAGCGGCATACAAATATTCTTCCACCACAGTACTAAGCCGGTGTATTTCGTCAATAAACAATACATCGTTGGCTTCAAGACTGGTAAGTAACCCTGCAAGATCGCCGGGCTTTTCAATAACCGGCCCAGAGGTTTCTTTCATATTTACACCCAACTCATTCGCTACTATTCTTGATAAAGTCGTTTTCCCTAAACCGGGCGGGCCATGAAATAAAACATGGTCTAATGCTTCACCCCGCATTTTGGCTGCCTTAATGAAGATGCGGAGATTCTCAATAATTTGTGCCTGCCCTGCAAAATCGGCAATATGAGATGGCCTGATATTATTTTCAAATTCTTTTTCAGCGGCCGTTAAATCTTTTTTGTCGCTGCTGAGATTGGGATTGGACATGGACTATTTTATTGAATATTTGTAAAGCTAATTATTAATCAATAAAAATAATTTTTCCTACTTTGTATATTTATTCAATTGAAGGATAATATCCGGGTCCGGACTATTGGCAAGCCATTTTTCTTTTTCCGAGAATTTGCACACACCGGGATAATCTCCTGACCACCCTTTTATATTTTCTATTATTTGAAAATGAAGATGGGGAGGCCAGCTTCCATTTTCTGCCGGAATACCAAACTGTGCAAATACGTCTCCTTTTTTTATACTGTCACCTGCCTGAATATTTTTTATTGACTGTAGACTTAAATGCCCGTAAAGAATGTAAAAAATCAATCCTTCCAAAGCATGGGAAAGTATGATAGTGGCCCCATAATCACCAAACCGGTTGTTATAACCATAGCTGTGAACATTACCATGTAACGGTGCCATTATTGTTGTACTGGCAGGGCCCCAGATATCTGTTCCCAGGTGTAATCTTCTTGGCTCCTCCCCGGGTTTAACTCCATCAAATACCTTGCTGATGCTGTAAACAGTACGGTGTTCCCCATATCCTCCAATAGCATACCTGGCATTGGCTTCATTCAATTTATTATCTACCCATCTGGTAAATTTTTTTGTGTCGCTTAATACATCTTTAGGCAGTTCTTTATTACGGGAGGTAAAATCAAGTGAGATCAATCTATCTTTTTCTGCATTAAACAAAACAACGGGATGAAATTGCTCCTGATTTTTTTTAAGCAATGATTTAATAGAAGATGAATGCATTGTATCCAAAATTAAGCAGCCTGTTTTGCCAAAAAAAGCATCCTGTCCTTTTTGAAAGGGACAGGATGCCTTGTATTGATTTAGTTTTTGTATATCAATATTGTCAATGTCCTGCTATCACAACCTTAAAGCCTTTCTCTGATGTTCTTACACCATCATCATAGTAGAACTTAACAAGGTATATTCCTGCAGGCAAATGTGTAAGGTCAACTGGTATTACACGACCATACACCAATCCTGTATATACCGGTGAGTTAAGAATATTATCTTTAATAACACCATTCATTAACTGACCCTGCATATTGTACACCTTCATGCCAAGATAATTATACAAGGTGCTGTTGATGCGAATATTGAATCTTCCACTATTCGGATTTGGATAAAGTATTACCGCATCATCTCTCAGCAGCCTCAATCTTTCCTGGCAATCTTCTACTTTGGCCACTACAGTTGCAGTACCAGTGCAACCAAGAGGATTAGTAAAGCTATATGTCAGGGTAAATGTACCGACCGCTGTAGTGGATGGTACAAAGTTGAACCCTGAAACTCCAATGCCACTAAAGCTACCACCAACCGGCGAACCTGATAAGGGAACTAATGTATCACTGATACATATTCTTGAAGGAAGAGCCGCTATTGTTACTACTGGTGCTGGATTAACTGTAAGAAGAGCATTAGCTGAAGTAGTTGTTTGACCACAACTATTTGTAACAATTACCCTATATAAGTTTCCATTCATGCCAATGGTTACACCGGTTATTGTAAATGTTGGAGTAAATGAACCACCGTTTGTCAGGTTGATCCACGGACCAGCAGGCCCTGTGGTACTCACCTGCCATTGGAAAATTGTTGGTGGTGGAATACTACCTGTTGTCCCAACGGTAAAGGTGGCATTAGCACCGACACATACCGTTGTATTGGCTGGTTGTGCAGATATTACAGGTGCAGTAGCCACATTCAGCACAACAGTATTGGAAATGGCTGGTGGTGGACATGCACCGCTTACTACCACATCATAGTTACCCGTATTGGCAGATGTTACACCGGTAATGGTAATTGTATTCGTTGCAGATCCTGAAATTTGTGCATTATCAGTAAGTGCCACACCATTTCTCCGCCATTGATATGTAAGTCCTGTTCCGGTAGCAGTTACCGTATAAGTAACATTAAAGCCGGGACATATAGTTTGCGTAGCAGGTGTTGGCTGAACAGTGATAACTGGCAGGTTGTTCACAGTTACAGTTACCGTTCCAGTGCTCGTACAACCGCTAACAGTTGAAGTAGCTGTATAAGTAGTTGTCGTCGTTGGTCTGGCATAAACTACACTGGTGGGTGTTCCTGTATATGGAATTGTAGCCAATGCATCTGTAAAGAGATTAGTTGTCGGGCTGAATACTACTAAAGAGGTTAAGTTGAAGGTAATATTCCAGTTACCAATAAATCCAACATCACCACCCAGATCATCCACCACATAAAGTTTCCAATTTCCATTAGGATTACCTGTGAAGGAAGCTAATGTTGGAGTGGCCTGTGTTAAACTTCCCGGACCAGGTGCAATAAAATTATCGGGTGTCCCGAAATTGGTTGGCTTATAAGTTCCTTGCGGGTTTAAAGCAGCATCAGCCATTGCGGTTGCAGCTGCGTCATCCAATGTATAATCAAGACCGACAACATCCGGGCTACCTCCTACATCAGACATTAATATAACAGACTGACCCGTTGGGGAAACTAATACCACGTCAATATCATCAGGGAAAGTGTGGTTAAC
>JBKJLR010000279.1:0-3091 GCA_046596865.1 Chitinophagaceae bacterium | reverse complement strand
AATTTTGAATAGAATCAATATACTTTGGCCCTGGCATTACTCTTTCATAGGAATGGCCTACTTTAATATTACTTGTTGACAAGCCTCTTTTTGTTAAACATTCTTCCAGTAAGGGACGAACAATTTTTTGTGCAGTCCCCGGAGGAACTGTTGTTTCGACCAACACCAGTACATCTTCCTTACAATTGGTTCCAATTGCCTCAATTGCTTTTTTGAAAGGAGTAAGATCAACGCTGTATCCTTCCAGGTCCTTATCGACAGTTGATTGCTTTTTTACATCCAGATTAATATCTACTACCACAATGTCTGCTTTACTATACGCATGACTATCATAAGTAGCGTAGTAATTTTTCTTTTGCAAAGCATTCTGGTAATACTCATCAATTTTCGGGTCGCTGGCAATAACCGGAAATATTCCTTCATTAATAGAACGGATCTTCCAATATGATGCAGGAGAAGGCAGATCAATACCAATCACAGCATATTCTTCGGTGAGTGCATTTGCCACTACCAATCCCATTACAGAACCTACAAATCCAAGTCCCTGCACCACCACTACTTTCTTGCCGGGATGCAATGCCACAAAAGCTTCGATACCTGCTTTATCGTCCTTGCCAACAGGAATTTCATATTCCACACCGGTAACAGGGCTTTTAGAAATATTTTTAACCGTTGCTGTTATCATTATTTATTTTATGCTTGAAGTTTTAAAATATAGTTACCGATCCTGGTGAAAGCCCACGGTGTTTTGTAAGTAGTGGCTTTTATCCTTTTTTCAATTTCATCAGAGCTCATATCCGGTTTAATATGGCACAATTCATCCAGTTGTTTCCTTGTATAGGGTTTTTTTGTCCATCTTTCTTCGGAAGAAGGTAAGGGATGCCCCTGCAAGATACAGCCCATCACTTCATAAAATGTTTCTTCGATTAAATGGTAACAATGTTGTGTTACTGAATACACTGTATCAGTTTCTTTTAACGGAAACTTTTTTACCGCAATGATATTTCCTGCATCCACTGAGGCATTCATGTGGTGACAAGTGATGCCATATTCTTTTGCGCCTTCATAAAAAGCAAAGTTGGTGCAACCTGTTCCCGGGTAATCAGGGCTACCCGGATGAAAGTTGATGGCTGCCAGGGAGGCACTATTCAGCAAAGACGCAGGGTATATCCAGGAGGAGATAAAAGAAATCAATACATCCCCCTGCCAATTGAGTACTTCGGAAGGCAGTTTATCTTTTCTGCTACCTTCAAAGACCAGGTGGTTTGGAAAGTTTTTCCGTACATAATCCTCTGCCCGCTGAGCATACTCATTGTCTTTTTTTCTTAACAATAGAACCTTCAAATCTATAGGGCTTTGCTGCTTCACGGAACGATTAATTATGCTACTTTTTTAAGTGGGCAAAGGTATCGATAATTAATTATATGAGCTGAATATGCCCTCTGTCTATTTATACCAATTAGACATGTGTACATCTATGGATAAATGTCAGGCTGAGTTTATCGAAGACTTATAATCACCCTTCGATAAACTCAGGGTGACAGTGTTATTTTAATTGAATTGGTATTATTTTACAGATAGCTGGTTTTTAATGCAAAAAACCCGGCGAAATTCACCGGGTTTGAAATATTTATTCTTTAGAAAAATCGATTTATGCGGCTACCAGTTTGCGGGTCTGCTTCTTCACTATATTCCGGGCTGGGTTACCAACTACTGTTGCTCCATCTGCAATATCCCTAACCACTACAGTACCTGCTCCAATGGTTACATTATTGCCAATATAAATGCCCTGCCGGATAACGGAGTTGGCTCCTATAAAACTACTTCTGCCAATCGTTACATTACCACACAGTACAGCACCTGGTGCAATATGGCTGAAGTCACCAATTATACACTCATGATCAATACTTGTTGAAGTATTGCAGATAACACCACGGCCAATTTCCACTAAAGGATTTAAGGTTGCATTAGCTGCGATCATTATACCATCACCCATTTTTACTGATGATGAAATAACGGCACTGGGATGAATAGCATTGATGGGATTACCGAGGTACTGGCTAAGGTTGGTATGAATTTTTTCCCTGATACCATTATGACCTACACATGCAAAAAAATCAAACTTCTTCAGTTTATTGATGACATCTGATTCTTTTCCGAGGTAGTCTAAATGATAGGGATTGAATTCTTTCGCTTCCTGGTCGCAGTAGGCGGTTACAAGGCGACCGGCGCTTAAGAGAATGTCTATGATGACATAGGCGTGGCCGGAATAGCCTACTATGGCCACTGGTTTTTTCAATGTGGTTTTCATTTGATTTGGATTTTTGGATGCTGACTTAAAAGTATAAGCCATAATCTGGGAGTCCAAACTTTGAAAACAAAGAAATGAGAAATCGGGTACTAGTACTTTTAGCGTAATAGTAGTTTCCCGGGGTCAGGCCGGAAAGGCCCGTGCAGCAAGCAGTTCGAGGTATTTTTTCCGGAGGAGGGAGTGTACAACAGGCTGGTCAAAATGCTGTTCGATGATTTGCCGGAGTGTGTTGGCATATTGTTGTAAGCGAACTGGGTTTTTCAGAGCATATTCCAGTTGGAGATAAAGTTCTTCTTCATTTTTTACTTCAAATAGCAACCCGGTCTTCTGATTCTCCACTACATCTATATTGCCTTCGATACGGGAGCAGATGATAGGACATAGCATAGCGCCGGCCTGCAACAATACATTGGGAAAACCTTCCCGGTGAGAAGGATGTACCAGCGCAAATGATATATGCATGTAATATTCCACGGCATCACTCCACCCCGCCATTATCACACCGGGATGTGTAGTGATCAATTGCCGGGCTTTTACACTAACCGGGTCCACTTCATCTTCAAAAGCGCCTAACAATAGTAGACGGGATAAATTATTTTTTTGATAGATCCTGGCAAAAGCATTCAGCAACTCATCCATGCCTTTATCATGTACAATGCGGCCTACTGAAAGTAAATAAATCAATGAAGGGTCATACTGTATTTTCTTTTTTATATCAGTTAATTTCTCCGGTTGTAATGCGGTTACTGAATACCGGCTAAGTTTAACGCCATTGCTGGA
>JBKJLR010000220.1:0-13688 GCA_046596865.1 Chitinophagaceae bacterium | reverse complement strand
GGGCACCCAGTTTAGCATAATCAGGATTGCACTCCAGGAAAAAATCAAAAACATCATCCCAAAGTGCTACCGTTTTTTGACCGTAATCAAAAAACTTAATTAGTTTTTGATATAATTCATTTAAAACAGATATGTTAATAGTTACTGAAAGCCCGCCGGGAATAACCGATTGCGGATGCGGATATTTGCCACCAATTAACACATAAGCCTCCCGTGCTACCCGGGTCATTTCCAATGCTTCAATATATAACTTACCGGTTAGAGGATTGAGGTCACGCATAATATCAATCATCATCTTATAACCATGCAGCTTACTGCCTTTTGCTTCTGTATTTTTTGCTTTTTCTACAATTTCCGGGTTGGTTTCGTTTACCAATTGTTCCGAATAATCAGGACCAGAAAGAAGGAACAAGTGCAGGGGATGGTCATATAAATATTCAACTGCTAGTAAAATATTCCGCATTACAATAGCTAATGGTGGTGGTTTTATGTCTAATGCCATTTCAATGGCGAGTGCAGAAACAGTAGCATGTACACCACCGCAAACACCGCATGCACGGCTGCTGATATAGGCAGCATCCAAAGGACTACGGCCTTTTAAAATAATTTCATATCCACGAAACAGGGTTGCCATGGAATTAGTAGAAATTACTTTTCTATTTTGCAGATCAACCACACTATGAAAGGCAAGGGCACCAGCTACCCTTGTTACAGGGTCATAATCAACATTTTTTAAAAATCCATTTTTGGCTAAAAGGTCTTTGAGCTTATCCTCATTCTTGCCAAGATCAACTACTTCGTAAGAATAAGGATTGGCAACTCCTTCTTTTAAAGTAGCCACGCCATGTTCATCAAATTCTATTGGAAGATTTTTAAAACACATATTTATTTTATTTACAATTTTAAAACTTTTGCAATGGCGCCCAGGTGTGAATTAACCGATGATAAGCCGCCGTGCAATGTATCTAATGCGCCATTGATGGTAGTTAGTTTGCCGGTTAAAGGTGCAGTATCATTTTCTATTTTTTGCAAACCGCCTGCCAAAGCTTTAAGATGTCCGGCTGCTTTAAATAAATAAATGATTACACCAACAAGGTACACCACTAAAACCAGTACAACGAGTGCTACAACAATCAATGTGGCAATAAATAGATAATGTCCCATATCAATTAAATTTTGCGGCTCTGTCTGCCATTACTCCTTTTATAGTTTCAGCATTGGCATTTATTTTTCCTGCACTGTCCAGTATATCAACTGCTACATCAATGGTGCTATTCAAAGCAGTAATATGGTCGGTGTTTCCGGCGATGCCCAAGCCTGCTTCTTTCATATCTTTTAGATAGCGTTCAATGTTTTTTGCAGCTATTAATGTTTTATGCAGAAGCCTTACAATGAACGGAAATAAAATCAGCGCAACGACCAGAACAACGATCCATAAAATATTTACAATAGCAGGCATGGTTAAATACTTTTTTGTTTTAATGCAGCTTGTATGGTTCCTTCCAGGTGCCCGTTTACCACTTTCAATCCGGCACCCGTGTTGGATAAGGTTTCATTGAGCTTAGTGACCTGCACCGGCAGGTGGCCGGTTTCAGTTTCAATGGCCCTTAACCCTAATCTTAGTTTTGCCAGAAAACTATTGCCATCGCCACCAATATTTACCAATAAACGGTGAATGCGGATTACAAAATAAATTAAAGTGATTACAAAGAGTAATACCAGCAAAACAGTCAATATCATTAATAATATAAACATCTTATATTGCTTTTTTATGCTCTAATACACAGGCCGGGCAGCCCGGGCAACTGCTTGCATGTGTTTCAATTGCTTTTGCCCCGCCAATAATCTTAACAGCCGTATCATAAATTTTTGATACCACCTGGTTGGTAACAGTTAAATAAATGGGTATTTGAATCGTATTGTTGGCTACCAATTTTCCTTCTATCCATATTTGCTGCACACCACCTAATATTTTTCTTGCAGTGCTGCGAATCATGATAAGCAGGATGGCAACTACAATAGTGACCACCAGTCCCAATATTAAAGAAATAACCCAGACTTTTGTGATGGCTTCATCACTTATATTTTCCATAAAATTTATTTTTCGGTTTCTTGCAATGCTTGAGCTACTGCACCCGCATTGCCTAAAATTGTATCAGCTTCATTCAATATATCAATGGCTTTATGATTCGTGTTTTGCAACTCCCAAATGCTTAAAGTATTGTTTTTAATATTTATGACAATGCCCAACGCAGCATTTGCCAGTTTTAAGATACGTCTTGCCGCAATCCAGATAAGTATCAGCAGCACGGCAGCTATTACAACGATGGCTCCTGCTATAGCAAGACCAATGTAAAACTCTTTAAGATATGCGGCATCGTTCATTTTATTGTTGTTTTACTTCATCAATAGCTTTTGGGGATTGGCGTTTTGTTTTTGGTTTGGAACCTGGGCGAACGCTATTACTAAACTGAATTTTACTGTAAAAATAATGCGCCACTTTCTGCAATGTACTTGCTGGTTCCACATAGCCCCATCCGGAAGGCACTTCATTGTTCTTATTCCACAAGTTGCTTCGGTTGGCATACATCATGGAGAACCTTCGCAGGTTTCGGATAAAATAACCGGTGGTTTTTGATACCGTTGATGATACAATAGTACCCGGGGGTTTTGTATAAAAGGGAGAAAAGTTATCAGGGAAACCAGGCATAGTACAACCAATACAAGGTGCGCCAATATTCATACAACCGCCTACATGGTTATTGGCGCCACGTTTATTAATGTTACATTGAACCACCGGCCCCCAACAACCTATTTCAACGAGGCATTCTTTATCACCAAATTTTTTTGCGAAAGTTCCTTCTTCATAAAAACCGCCACGGGTGCAGGTTTGGTGCACTGTATCCGTAAAAAGCCAGGCCGGCCGGCCAAGACTGTCAAATTCCGGCAATGGACCAATACCCTGTAAAAACATTAATACGGCTGCAACGGTTTCAGTAACATTATCCCCTTGGGGTGCACATCCCGGAATATTTACAACCGGCAATCCTAAAGTACTTCTGTAATCTTTACCTAAAAAATCCATTAAGCCCATCGAACCGGTTACGTTTCCGGCAGCAGCAGGAATACCACCCCATGTAGCACAGGTGCCAATTGCTATAACGGCCGCTGCATGAGGTGCCATTAGTTTAAGCAAATCAGCAGTAGGAAATGGTTGTTGTTCACCATCGACTTCTATTGTGCCCTGCGCCGACCAATAACCACCATTAGCATCATTCATACTTTCGTCTCCGATAGAACCTTCATATATAACAACAAACTGTTTACCTAGTTTTCCTGCGGCTGCTAAATGGTGCGGTGCCATAAACTCATCGCCGGCTTCCACGGCCAAAACGGGGTGATGTAATACTACTTTGGGAACACCGGGAATATTGCCAAGCATTAATGATTCTGCAGTAGGAGAAGTGGCTCCAACTGTGGAGATAGAACAACCATCACAACTCATCCCTGCCAGCCAGAATGCATGTACTTCCTGAAGAGCATCGGCTTGTAAAGTAGGTTGTGAGGATATCATTATGTAATTTTAAAGTAAGCTAATTTTTAAAAATGAAAAAGGGGGAATAAATTATAGAAAACTTTTACTAATTCGTAGGTAAGAATTAATTTAAACAGTACAAGTTCTATAATATCTATTTTGAAACATACAAAAACATATATATTAGCCAGGTCACTAAGGCTATTCAATACTAATGGATTTGTAAACGTACGTTTGCAGCACATCGCTGATGACTGTAGTATTAGCGTAGGGCATCTTGCTTATCATTTTAAAAACAAGGATTCTATTATTGAAGCACTATACGACCAGCTAAAAGAACAACAGGAAATTTTATTATACGAATTTAGAGCAGCCCACTTGTTCGAAGATATAAACCGTCAATTGCTGGGTATTTTTCAATTGCAAAAACAATATATTTTTTTTTACCTTGATACATTGGAAGCATTGCGGGCATATCCCGTAATCAAAGAAAAACACCAGCAGCATATTTCCTGGCAAATACAGCAAATTGAGTGGATGTTTGAATTTAACGTTTTCCGGAATTCGTTCCGGGAACAAGTGTGGGAAGGAGAGTACAAAAAATTAGCCTGGTTATTTTGGATTACTATGGACAACTGGATGTATGCCCGCCAAATAATCGGACTTGATTATACCATTGCAGGAGGTTTTATACACGATATATGGCAGCTGATGGCGCCTTATTTTACAAAAGAGGGGCAACAGGAGTTTAAACATTTAACTCAAGACCCCGACGTCCGCCTTTCAAATACAGACACAAAAAAGAATTATTAGAAAACAGGAAAAGAACATCAGTAAATTGCATTGTATAGGATTTTATAATTAATACTCATAAACTATGTGCCTTGCTATTCCCGGAAAAATAATATCCATAACAGAACATAAAGAAGGTTATATGTGTACAGGCAAGGTGGATTTTGCCGGCATCTTTAAAGAAATCAATCTTGAATTGGTTCCTGATGCTAAAGAAAATGATTATGTTTTAGTACATGTGGGGGTGGCGCTAAGTATTGTGGATGAAGAAGAAGCAAAAAGATCCATGGAATATCTTCAGCAAATGAATGAGCTGAATGACTTGTATAATTCAACAGAAGGATCAAAGACAAAAGAAGAAACAGCAAAGCAGACAGATGCTATTATCTCAAAAATGAATGGAGACAATAACTTACTAAAATCCAATAACCATAACTAATATATTTTTACCAGTTGCTAACTTACATCACCAGGTTTTTACTCATTGCTTGTTTTCTTATCAATGCCAGTGGCTGTTTCAATGCGGACAGAACATCTTACGGCGATGCGGCGAAGTCATCAGGCTTTTCAATTAAAGGAATAAGCATGGTAGCACCGCAAAAATTAATTGACTCAGCGGCTATGCAGCCAATGGTGAATATAAATGCAAACAGTATCTCTATTATGCCCTATGCTTTTTGCAGTATTGAAAATCCGGAGGTAAAATATAATCAGCATGGACAGCATTGGGGCGAAAACATTGATGGAGTTATTGGCTGTATTCAATTGGCGCATCAAAAAAATATGTCGGTAATGCTGAAGCCTCATTTGTGGATTGGGCATGGCATCTATACAGGTGCATTTATATTGAAGACAGAAAAGGAATGGCAGTTGTGGGAAAATAGCTATCAAAAATACATGCTTCATTTTGCCGCAGTGGCTGATAGCATGAAAGTCGAAATATTTTGTATTGGTACTGAATTAGGATCCAGCATTAAAAATAGGCCCCAATTTTGGCGTTCGCTTATTGATACACTAAAACAAACCTATCACGGTAAATTAACCTACGCCGCTAACTGGGATGATTATAAAAGTTTTCCTTTTTGGGAAAAGCTTGATTATATTGGTGTGGATGGTTATTTTCCATTGGCAACAGATAAAACTCCATCAGTAAATTCTTTAAGGAAAGGCTGGAAGAAATACAGCCATGAACTTCAGCAAAAAAGCACACAACACAATCGTCCGGTATTATTTACCGAGTATGGGTACCGCAATGTTGATTATAACAGCGCTGAACCATGGAAAGAAAATGAAGGCAATCAAAATGATGAAGCACAGGCAAATGCTTATGAAGCTTTTTACCAAAGCTTTGCCGGCAAGAAATGGTTTGCCGGTGGATTTGTATGGAAATGGTATGTAGAAGACGGGCAACATCACAAGAAAAACATTGATTTTACACCGCAAAATAAACCAGCCGAAAAGCTGATTGGAGATTGGTACAGGAATTAATAATTATGAAATTCTATTTTTCCAGTTTATCCAGCAAAGCCTGTATTTTATTTATCTCTGTCTGGTCACCTATCTTTTGCCATATACCAAGTGCATTCCTGTAATAGCGAATGGCCTCTTTCTTTTTTCCTATCTTCTCATAATAAGCTGCAAGCAGAATAGCCGTCCTTGCTTCTTCCGGGCTGTTTACAGTTGCCTGCCATTGTTGTACTGATTGTTCATACAGCTGAATAGCTTTTTCGTTTTCACCGACCGATAACATGGCAGTAGCATAGTCCCTTAGGATAACGGCTTTTATGGAAGGACGTTCCGAAAGTTCATTTTTTTTCAAAGCCTGCCCGAAAGAATTAATAGCTTTTTGTTTATCCGATAAATGAGCGTAGAGATTGCCAATATTCATGAGAACAAAAGATTCCTGGTCAGGATCGTTGGCTTTTATCCAGTACTCAAGGGAAGAGAGATTATATTCCAGAGATGTTTTATAATTTTTTTGTAAGTCATAAACACGGCCAATAATGAGGAGGTTAAAGCCTGCTGACCTGGTATCACCAATCTGGTTCCACAGCGGCAGCAGTTGATTAAAAACTTCTACCGCCTTTTCATAATTTTTTTCCCGGATATATACAAAGCCCATGGACCGCTTGGCACGGGCATACTGCACCGTATCTTTTAATACTGCCCATAGCACCAGCGCCGATTCATATTGCGCAATGCTTTGCTGCCGTGTTTCAGGTTTCCCTCTTAGTTTATCTGCCTTTTGGGTTGATACTAAAGCAGCCATCCATTTTTTATCATTTTCCGATGCTTTATTATTGCGAATGATTTTTATATTATAATCACCAGCGTCAGCATATTTCTGTGCCGGATAAATTTCGATTTCATAATTTCCTGCACTGTTACCTAACAGGAAAATATCTTCGGCATCCAGCTCGCCGGTTGGTGTATCAAACTGCTCTGCAAATTGTTTGTTGGCTGAGATTGCCTTTGCTATCACATCAATTCCATACTGCATTACTTTTATATGAGTGAAATTGCCTGCATCCGAATGAATAGTGTATAAATGATTTTCTCCTGCTTTTAATTTTCTTTTTAAATCTGTTTCAGTGCCGGTAGCGAATTGTGCTTTATGAATATTGCCGCAACCGATGGAAGCAACAATAATGACAGGTAAAACAATTATAATGCACCTGTGAAGCAAATGATTTAATAGTCGGTTTCTTACTGCCTTCATATTATATTTTTTATGAAATATTCTCTACTTTATTCTTACATATAAATTCCCGGCATGCATACCCAATCACTAATATATAAGATCCTGCGACCAACCACAAGTTTTCTTTAACCGGTGTTGAGTGATACGCATAATAACTAAGCATTGTGGCATAAGACCATACGAGTGCATATCTGTACTGCGTAAAAATGGAAATAGCAACCGGTAGACAAATGTACCACGGATGTACCGTGGTAGAATGAAGAAGCCAGGCAGATATGATGAATAACGCTTTATTAAAAATTGCCGTTTCTGAAATCTTTTTTCCTTTGAAAGAAATGAACAGTATGATGAATACCGACAGCAGTATCAAAAACGGCCCTGCAATAGCAATAATATTATACCCTTTTATAAGTGTACCAATGTACCTGACAACATAATAAACACTTGCATTAAATTCAAACTTACGTATAAATAAATCAACGCTGTTCAGCAGGTGTTGTATAGTGGTAATATCAAATACCAGTGCAAATAATATAATTGTTATAACTCCTGTTATCATGGAATATATAAGCCCTTTTTTCCAGCCCAATCTATTAATTACTAAAGGAAGAAAAAGCACAGGTATTAATTTTGTGGCAATTCCTAAACCCAGTAAAGTGGCTGAGCTTTTCCACTTGTGTTTAAGAAGGAGTAAAAAAGCAAGCAATACAAAAAAAATCATTACCCCATCAAAATGTACATTGCCGGCAAGCTCTGTGATTACTAATGGATTGAGAATATACAGCAAAGCCAGGTCTTTTGTCAAGGATAGTTGTTTTAATACTTGCAACAGCAAAAAAAAGGTACCTAGCTCTATCATCACAATTATACCCTTCAAGAATACAATGGCAGCAAAAACATTGACAGGAAATAGTTTGGCAGTCAGCCAAAAAATACCTTGCAGTACCGGTGGATAAATGGTGTAATGTTCGGGTGAATTTAATTGCCCGAATAGCTCTTTTGTAATGCCGGGAACAGGCTGTAATTGTATAATCTCTGAGGGTAAGTGACTGAAAGGATTAATTCCATTTGCTGCCAGCCGGCCATCCCAGATAAAGCGATAGACATCATCAGAAAGATTTGGAACAGAAAAAAGGAGCAGGATACGGAAAACTATTCCCGCTATTAACAAGTATTTAAATTCTATACTGGAAAAAAACTTACAGGCAATAAAATAAACAATGAACAAAAAACTGTACAGCCCAAATACCTGATAAAAATTTTCTCTTTCGGTTTGATAACAAAGCCAGTAATAGCCGACCGCACTAATTATTATAAGTAAAAAAAGAAGAAGCTTATTTTTATAGAATGGCTGCTCATTCATAACGGATCATTTGCAAAGTATCCCGGTATGTGCTGTCAGCAAGAGTATTGTGCTTCCAATAATCTAACCAAATCGTTTTTTTCAGAATTGCTTTTGTTGTCAGCATTTTTTTATTGCTTCCAAACCCATCGGGATATGTTTCCTGCCACCCTAAAATGGGGTGTGGAAAAGCTGATTGAAAATAAATTTGTAAAGTTCGTTGGGTTGAGGGATAATAAATAGTGTAAAGCTGAACAGTATTTTCTTTTATAAAAAAAGTGTCGGCTTGTGATAAGCTGATAATCGCTTCTTCTTCTCTTATTGGTGAATGCGAGAGCCGTTGCCATAATAACCCTGGAATCAAAGAAACTTTACCTTGTTGTAAACTAAACGGATTAATCCGGATGCGATTCCAGAGTTCATCTTCCAGCAAAACAGCGTCAATTTTTTTATTCTGTTCACCTTCTTTTTCAAAATACGAATGGAGTTGCCAGTTATATTTATTGCCTTTCAACTGCAATTGTGAAAATGTATGTCCGCACCATTCCTGCGATGAGCAATCGGCTTTTAAAGTTTTTTTGTTCCCGTTTTTCGAAACCGGAGTAAAGACCGAAAGCATCATCGAATAAGGATAAATGCCGGTTACAAATTTCTTAGTCATGTTCATTTTAAGAACCCGTACTTTATCATTTGTCTTATCCGGTTCATCCAGCTTCACCAGCTTATTGCCTGAGAAATCCTCTGTTACAAAAATAAGGACTGCTTCTCCGTCCCTTACATCCCCATACCGGGCTTGCTCTAAGGTATAGGTGCTTACTTCCGCCTTACCGGTATACCATACGTTTTTATATTGGTCTGACGGCAGTTCTTTTATTTGTTTACAGGAATACATCATACATGTAACACCGGATAGAAGGAGCAAATAATTTTTTTTCATTTTACCTGTATTTAAAAATGGTAGTGATAATTTTATAACCAGCCATTATCGTTCCTTTTACTGTACCGCTTATTTTTGATAAGCCAATCCGTTTGCGGTATTTCACAGGCACTTCGGTGATTTTCATTTTCAATTTAACAGCTTTTAATTGCATCTCCACGGTCCATCCATAGGTAGTATCCTGCATATTTATCACAAGTAACTTATCATAGCGGATAGCCCTGAAAGGCCCAAGGTCAGTATAGCGAAATCCATAAATTATTTTCAGTAATCGTGTCGCCAGCCAATTACCAAAAACCTGCGGCACTGTCATTGATCCACTTTCTTTTTTGCCTAATGCCCTTGATCCAATCACCATATCTATTCCTTTATTAATGATTGGCTGCACCAGCAAAGGCATTTCTTCAGGATGATCTGAATAATCAGCATCAATAAAAATAATTATATCCGGTGTTGGTTGTAATTGTTTTAGATATTCTATTCCTTTCAGGCAGGCAAAGCCATAGCCCGGCCTTTTTTCGTGAAGTACTGTTGCGCCTGCATTGCGAGCATTTAAATCGGTGGCATCATTTGAATTATTGTTTATAACAATCACTTCTTGCACCAATCCGCCAGGGATATCACTGATCACTTTTGCTATTGAATTTTCTTCGTTATATGCCGGAATAATAACAACTATTTTAGCCGGTTTTATCATGCAGCTTGTTGATGAATTGTTTTTTCCTTTCGTTCGGTTAGGGTCCATACAAAAACCATTGAAAACCCAATAAATGCCATTAATAATAAAGGGACCATGCTATAGCTTTTAAAATAAACAGACTGGATCAGCCCAAACAAAAAATAAAGAATCAGCAGCCCCTCTGTAATCGTAAGCCAGTTAAGCTTTGTTTGTAAATACTTATTGCGGATCTTTTTATTCCCGGTTGATGTGGCATTAAACTTTGGGGTACGGATAAAGGAAGATTTAATACCGAAACATCCTTGTATGATGCCATAAGCATTGCTTAAAGAAAGGCCGATGAATAAAGACACAAAAAGTGGAAAATAAATTATAAACCCAAAAAGTTTTTTAAAAAACCTTCCTGTTGTGTTGTTAAGATAAGATATAAAATAATGAATGATATAAATAGAAAAGCTAATGACAAGAATGGAGGATATTTTGAAAAATAAACCGTATTGCGGATAGTATTCCTTCACAAAAATTATAGGTACAGTAAGAATGGTGCAGGTAAGGATGCTTATAAAACCAAAACTGTATATAAGATGAAATACACCATGCCATTTTACAGGTAAAGTAAGTTTTGAAAAAAACATAGTTTTGAAATGTTTCCTTGCTGTTTCAGCGCCTCCTTTTGTCCAGCGGAATTGTTGCGATTTTAATGCACTCACAGCCGGTGGTAATTCAGCTAATGTAATTACATTTTCCAGGTACTTAAATTTCCAGCCTTTCATTTGTGCCCGGAAACTCAAATCAAAATCTTCTGTCAGCGTATCGGCCTGCCAGTTACCTGCGTCCAGTATCGTTTGTTTGCGCCACACACCGGCTGTGCCATTAAAGTTGATGAAATACCCAGCGGCATTTCTGCCTTGTTGCTCAATGCTGAAATGACCGTCTAAAGCAATTGCCTGAAGTTTGGCTAACAAGGATGTTTCGTTATTAATGTGTGCCCATTTAGTTTGGACCATTCCGACAGAAGCATCTGAAAAGTAAGCTAATGTTTTTTGAAGAAAATCTTTTGAGGGTAGAAAATCAGCATCGAAAACAGCAAAGAATTCGCCTTTAGCCAGGCTAAGCCCATGTTTCAAAGCGCCGGCTTTAAAGCCATCCCTGTTGTTTCTGCGGATATGATAAATATTTACACCTTTATGTTGTAAGGCTTCTACCTTTTTTTCGATGAGTTCAACTGTTTCATCTGTTGAATCATCCAGTACCTGTATCTCAATTTTATCATTTGGATAATCTATAGCCGCTACAGCATCTATCAACCTTTCCACAACATATAATTCATTATACACCGGAAGCTGAATGGTAACATGGGGAACAAAATCTTTCGAATAAAAAGTTACGGGTTTCTTTGTGAATGAATGGAGATAATGATAAATAAGGTTTGCATCAAAAAGAGAATGAATCAGCACAAAAAGTATGGCAAGTGCATACAATAACAGAATAATATTTACGAACACCTCAAGCATCTGTCAATTTATTTATACATAAAGGTATTTATAAATGAACAGTGATCTTGTTATTGCCAATAGTAATCGGTTTATCATTGATCCTACCTTCTTCTTTACCATTTTCTAACTTCAGTACCCCCCGTGGACAAACAGAGGCACAAATGCCGCAACCTACACAGGATGAACGTACAATATTTTGCTGCCGCTGTGCATACCAACGAACATCAATGCCCATTTCGCAATGGGTAGAACAGTTGCCACATGAAATACATTGACCGCCATTGGTGGTAATTCTAAATTTTGATTTAAAGCGTTGAAATATTCCAAGCACTGCGGCCATCGGGCATCCAAATCTGCACCAGACCCTTGAGCCCATTATCGGATAAAAACCAACACCAATTACTCCTGAGAAAACGGCACCGATAAAGAAGCCATACCATTTGGCAAAAGAGCCGGATACGGAACCAAGAACGCCGCCTTTATAATAAGAATTTAACCAAAGCAAAATGGTTGTGACGGTTATGAACACCAGCACACTGTGTACCATCCATCGTTCAATTTTCCAGGCTTTTAAACTTTTGTCGGAGAGATGACGGTAAGGATCACCGGCGGTTTCGGCCAATCCGCCACAACCGCAAACCCACGAACAATACCAGCGTTTGCCATATTTATAAGTGAGTATTGGAGTTGCAATAAATGTCATCATTGCCCCCCAAAAAACCATAAACACCCCAAGATGACCGGAACTCATCAACGAAGAAACATCAGAGGGGAAAAGATAACTGTATTTGAGTGGCCAGAAATAAGAGAAATAAAATTCAGGTTCGTTTAATTTTTTTAAAACCATGGGTATGAGAAAGCCAAAACCTGTTTGAAAAAACATAACTGATAAAGTGCGGATTACCTGGTAGCGGTTGTTCCTGTTTCTTCCTATAAACCTGATACCCATGGTCAATACTGCCAGGGTGTAAAACGTTCCATACATGAACCACTGGTTGGCCGGTTGATTGGTAAGTAATTTACTTAGTGGATCGAAAATGCGAATCAATCCTTCAAACATCCAGGGGTACCAGTAAATGATAATATAGAAACCGGTTAGCACAATTGCAAGAACCCATGCAATTGTTCCCCTGTTGGTCATCTTTGTAAACATAACGCCATTGTTACGGATACCTGCTATTCCCTTGTAATAGGGCAATGCATATATAACTCCTCCCAACGCAAACATACCAACGATGATGGTCATAAATAAGAGAGGATACCCTTTTCCTGCACCAGTCAAAGCCGCCACCAGCGACAGTATTGCGATAGCCATGCAGATGCCTCCAACCTTTTGATAGATCGTTTGTTCTTTACTTTCTTCTGTTAATGAAAGTGAAGGATAAATTGCAGGCTGACTCATAATAATTTTTTTATTGCAGAAATACGTTTATCAATTAAAAAACGAAAGCATTTTTTTCTTTTTTCTTTTTACATTTTTCCCAGTTTGTTTATTAAACTCTGAAAGAATATTTCTTTCATGCTTATCAAAAAATTCAGGATCAAAATTTAATAGATCAAGATTTGCCATCACATCATCAATGTTTCTTTTTTCCTGCAGCCATTTATCACATACTGCATGGCGCAGCCGAATGCCTAAAGCATTAATGCCAATGATTGTTTCATCATCTTTTTTATACAAAGCCCTGAAACATATTTTTCCTCCTTTATGTTCCCAATAAAAGGAGGTTTCATCTTCTGAAGGCTGTGCATTTACCACGCCATAGGTTTGATACTCTATATCAAAAAATTTGGCCGAGTTGAAAAAAGGACCGGGGTTATAAGTTGTTTTTTTACCGCAAAGTGTTTCTGCCAGTGTTTCACCATGAATTCTGCCTGTGTACCAAATTTGTTCGACAGCTTTTCTGCCTGCCGGTGGCTTTCTATGCTGCACGCAATCGCCTATAGCATATACATCGGGTATATTGGTTTCAAAAAATTCGTTTACCAGCATACCTTTGTCCGTTTCAATATCAGAGTTTTTTAAAATAGAAATATTGGGGCTAACGCCAACTGTTACACCAACAAATTCACAGGCAATTTCTTCGCCTTTATTGGTGATGATTGAGGTTACATTTCCATCGCCTTTTATTTCTTTCAACTCTGTAGCAATTCTTAGATCAACATGATGTTCTTTGATATGGCGGGATATCATTTCAGATTCTTC
>JBKJLR010000170.1:0-2749 GCA_046596865.1 Chitinophagaceae bacterium | reverse complement strand
GAGGAAGTGTATAATAAGATTGCACCGTACCTGGCAGTAGAATAATAAAACCCTCCACATCCTTCGATAACTCAGGACAAGAGGGTTTCAAAAAAATATTCAATAATCAGATCCGATAGCTATCGGATTAAGCAATCTCAACATCTGCACCTGCTTCTTTCAACTTCGCCACTATTTCTTCAGCCTCAGCTTTGGAAATACCTTCTTTAATGTTCTTAGGTGCGCCGTCAACGAGGTCTTTCGCTTCTTTCAAACCTAATCCAGTTAAATCTTTTACGATCTTAACTACGCCTAGTTTAGAAGCACCAGCCCCTTTCAATACTACATTGAAGGCCGTTTTTTCTTCAACTGCTGCTGCACCTTCGCCACCACCCGCTGCTGCAACAACTGTGGCTGCTGCTGGTTCGATACCATATTCTGATTTTAAGAAGTCAGCCAATTCCTGTACTTCTTTTACTGTTAAGGCTACAAGGCCTTCTGCTAATGTTTTTACGTCTGCCATTTGATTTAAATTTTTTCCGTCTTCATTTCCTGGTAGAATCCGACGGAGTTATTAAAAAAATTTGCCTTTGTTTACCCACAGGCCTGGGTTATAAAATACGTATTAAGAAATACAGATTTCTAACTTTTTAATTGTTCTTATTCGGGCTTTGGTCCTGCTTCCTCCGGAGGTGCTGATTCTGTGTCCTCTGCTTGGTTTTCTGCACTCTCAGCATGTTTTGCTTCAGCAGTCACTAAGTCTGTTGCTTTAACGTTCTCTACAGGTTTTGCTGCGGCACTTTCAGCATGTTTTTCTTCAGCAGTCACTCCGTCTTTTGCTTTAACGTTCTCCACAGGTTTTGCTTCAGCACTTTCAGCATGTTTTGATTCAGCAGTCACTCCGTCTTTTGCTTTAATGTTCTCTGCAGGTTTTGCTTCGTTACTTTCTGCATGTTCTTTATTTTGCTCCGGTTTCGTTTCAGTTTTTTCAGTTTCTGCAGATGGAGTAGATGCTTCACCAGCAGCCTGCTTCTCATGATGGTGCAATAAAGCGGCGATGACTCTCTTCGCAGGAGATTGCAACAAGCCAATAACTTCACCAATAAGCTCATTCTTAGTTTTTATCTGCGTAAGAGCTTTCAGACTGTTATCACCAGCGTATACATCACCGTTAATAAAAGCAACTTTTAATGCTGGTCTTTCCCCGTTAGTTGCTTTACGGAAAGAACTGATGATCAACGCCGGGTCTTTAGGATTTTCCGAGAACATCAGCGCTGTTACTTTATGCAATGAATCATATATTCCTGCATACTTTTCACTATCCAATGATTCTAATGCTTTTTTAATTAAAGTATTCTTTGCTACTTTCATTTCTACCTTCTTATCAAAACAGGCACGGCGTAATTTAACGACCTGTGCTACTGACAGTGATTCCGTATCAGTAACATAGAAATTATTATACTGTGAGAATTTGCCTTTCAACAACTCAATCACTTCGTTTTTTTGATCTTTAGTCATGATTTTTTGTTTTATCTGTATGGTCCCTTATGTGACCGTATAAATCAATCAGGTTTTTAACTGTCTGACCGTCGTTATTAATGAACATATGCTTTTGCGTCAATAGAAATGCCGGGACTCATAGAACTGGCCATGCTGATTCCTTTTACATACGTTCCTTTAGAGGAGGAAGGCTTTGCTTTAAGAATTGCATTGATCAGTTCCTGGCTATTCTCTGCAATCTTTTCCGGTGCAAAACTAACACGGCCTATAGAAGCATGGATGATACCTACTTTATCAACCTTGAATGCAATCTTACCGCCTTTTACATCATTAATAGCATTAGCCACATCATTTGTAACAGTACCTGTCTTGGGGTTAGGCATCAGGTTTCTTGGACCTAATACTTTACCCAATCTGCCAATCTTAGGCATTACAGAAGGAGTAGCGATAATAACATCCACATCTACCCAACCACCTTCTATTTTTGTTACAAACTCGTCCAGTCCAACGTAGTCAGCTCCCGCTGCTTTTGCTTCCGCTTCTTTATCAGGAGTGCAAAGCACTAATACTTTTTTTGTTTTACCCGTTCCATGAGGAAGTGATACTGTACCACGGATAGCCTGGTCTGCTTTTTTAGGGTCAACACCCAAACGGATGTGGAGGTCTACTGAAGCATCAAATTTGCAGGTTGTAATACTTTTTACTAATGCGGATGCTTCCTTTAAAGAATATGATTTGTTGCCATCCACTTTAGGATTTACAACTTTTCTTTTTTTACTGATGAATGCCATTTTAAATTCTTTTAAGATTTTAATAAGTCCCCCTTGGGGGATTTAGGGGGCCTAATTTTCCCATGGGGCTTTACCATCTACGTTCAATCCCATGCTACGTGCAGTACCGGCCACCATTTTCATGGCACTTTCCACGGTAAAACAATTCAGGTCAGGCATTTTGTCTTCAGCAATCGCCTTCACCTGTTCCCAGTTTACCTTGCCAACTTTTGCACGGTTGCTTTCTTTAGACCCTTTTTGAATTTTAGCGGCTTCCATCAACTGAATAGCGGCGGGGGGAGTTTTTAATACAAAATCAAAACTCTTGTCTGTATAAACTGTGATTAATACAGGAATAACTTTTCCCATTTTGTCCTGCGTTCTTGCATTGAATTGCTTGCAGAATTCCATGATGTTAATTCCCTTGGAACCTAAAGCAGGACCGATTGGAGGTGCAGGGTTAGCCTGGACACCTTTACACTGCGGCTTTGTAAAGCTGC
>JBKJLR010000150.1:0-4192 GCA_046596865.1 Chitinophagaceae bacterium | reverse complement strand
ATCGGGTGTCCAGCCGATGATGCTGCCGTTTTCATCTGGCGTTGCTTTTAATCTCCAGTTTTTACCATCAGTCAACGAATAAACTTTTGCATGGCGTGGACCCGACCAATCAACCGGGTCAGTTGTACAATAATAAGAAATCAATTTTCCGTCAGGGCTGAATTGCGGATTGGTTTCTCCTGCGGCTGTATTGGCAACGATTTTTATTTTACCACTTTCAATTTCAATTAATGAAATATCGCTGTACGTATTATGATTGACCTCCGGCGAAAGGCCATGACTGTATGCAATACTCTTCCCATCAGGGCTCCAGTCAAAGGCATTTACATTATAATTTTCTTTGGTCAATTTTTTCTGTACATATTTTCCGGCTGTATCTTTTGCATTCAACCAAAGCACATAGAGCCTGTTTTGTTTTATCTCTTCATCCATATAATACCAATCGTTCTTTGCTTTTTTATCTTTCTCTTCTTTGTCTGCTGCCGCATCAGCCATTGTAAACGCAATCATTTTGCTATCATGGCTCCAGCCATACTCGCCGACACTGGTTTTTACATCCGTTACTTTTTCAGCTTCTCCGCCAGCCACTGGTAATACATACAAATTATTTTTAGTATCCCTTGAAGAAGTAAAAGCGATCCATTTTCCATCAGGACTCCATTTAGGATTAGAAGAATTTTTATCGCCCTTGGTTAGTTGAATGGAGTTGCTGCCGTCGGCATTACAAAGCCATACCTGGTTTACATACTCGCTGCGGTCATCCGTCATCATTGCTTCCCGAACGGTGTATAAAACTTTACTGCCATCCGGCGACACCCGGACTGCTGTAATGTTTTTTATTTTCAGACATTGTTCCGGGGTCCAATTTTTTTGCGCTGAAATAGCTTGTACAAAAAGAAAAGAAATAACAGCTACTAATAATAACCGCATACATTAAATTTTAGGAGATGAATAAAATTTTTTTAACCGAAGATGTAATTACTACACCTAATTTAAGCCATTCCCTCCACTTCCTTACTGGAATTTATTTTTTTGAAAGGCTGTTTTTTCCAGTAGGTCAGGCTTCGCCATGCCCATTCCAAAGGACCAAATCGGAAATAACGCAACCAGATATTACTATAAATAATTTGTACTATCCAAACTGCTCCCACTACATAATATACTTCATAACGTTGCAATTTTCCATACATGCCAAAACCAATTCCGTAGAAAAACAATCCACACATTAATGATTGCATGAGGTAATTGGTAAAGGCCATTTGCCCCACAGGTCGTAGCAATGCAAACAGCCATTTAAACAGACCGGATTTGTATAACAACATAATCAAACCCAGTATTCCGATAGAACGGAATGTACGGGACAACTCATAAAAGGCAAATGGTATTTTTTTAGTGTATTCAAACCAATTAAACCTTGCATCTATTTGCTGTTGCAACCGGAAGTAAGAGAGAGTCAATCCGACGCCAAGCCCTATAATAAACATCCACATATATACTTTCACTGAAGCCTGCCCCGTTAAAATGCCCATTTTAAATAATGCCATCCCCATAAACATGAAAAGCAAAACATCCCATATACCAAAAAAAAGGTATTGTACTAATTGATCAAGGTAGCGGTTGGTTCTGTATTCATACAACGTTTCATAGGTGCCATGCGTTTTCAACATTGCTTTTTCCATCCGCTTTACCCTTCCTTCCCGGGATGTCCTGGCTTTAAAATCTTGCATCGCCCCAAGTTGTTCCTTTTGTATTACGGTGAGTTTTGTTGTCGAAGTATCCATTGCTGCAATCATTTCTCCCCGATGAATTATTTTTTTATCCTGGTACAAGTCCCTGTTTTCCCTTGCCAGCATAAAGATGAAACAAAGACCTGCACCGATCAGCAATCCTTTGGCAGGGAGTTTTCGGAAAGTAAACATGACCATGCCCAGGCAGGCATAATCTAATAATATATCCCCCCACCATAACAATATAAAAACATCGAACAATGAAAAAACAATCAGCCACAACTGGCGGCGAAAAAAATAATCGGCTGGTAGTAACCCATCTAACCTTTTTTCTTTACCGCCAACAAAAAGCAGGATTCCTGCGCCAAATAACATAGAAAATATTGCCCGTTGTGTTCCTTCCGGAAACCAGTCTACAAAATTCCAGACTTTGAAATTGATAGTTCCCCATTCATTAAGTAAAGAAGGGTCATGCCCAACAGGGTTGGGTAAAGCAAAGCTTGGAATATTCATTAATAATATTCCCAGGATGGCAAAGCCCCTTAATGAATCAAGAATAATAATTCGTTCTGTTTGAGAAACAGGCGCAGCAAGATTGGTTGACATGTTGGTTTGGATTGGTAGTAATAAAAAAGGCAGGAGTAAAAATGCTTACGCAGGGTGGGAATAACCTACAAAATAGAAACATTAATTGATATGAGAATAAAAAGGGGCTAATATTTCCAAAAGGTATAAAAATAAACCGCCTTCCTGCTTTTGATATTTTCGCAAAAACAGGAAGGCGGTTGATTATAAAAAATTTATTAGTTCAGGCTGATAGTATATTCTCCCAACATTCCATAAGCGGTAGCATAAGGATTAGCAATAGCACTGACAGAAACAAAATAAGTTCCGGGAGCCAGTGTTGCTGATGCATCCAATGTAAGGGGATTATTTATCGTTGAAATCAAACTTCCCTGCGCATTATAAACTTTCAAAATAAGGTCTTCATTGGCACCCAGGTTGCCGGAACCTACATTAAATGGTGTTAGCAGGACAGTTTTAGTGGCAGTGATATTCACGGAAAAGAAATCAATATCAGTAGTGGTATTCCTCATCCCGCTCAGAGAACTGGTTAAAGTACCGGCATTGGATGTAGTATTAGAATAGTCATCTGTTTTATATCCAACAACAGCCGCTATTATCGCTGCATCATCCTGTATAGTGGAAGCACTAATGGTGTTGGGACCTTTATGCCACAAGCTGAGATTCTGGTAGTAAGAGCAACCCATGATAGGCGACCAGCCTGTTTCGCCGCTACCCTGACCGTAATTATATTCAGAAGTTTTTACCCCATTTGCATCATAAGTGGACTGGTGCCGGAGGCCGAGGCTGTGACCAGCTTCATGGGATGTTGCTTCTGAAATATTTTTAATATTGTAATTCAGGAGTGATGAGAAAACAAAACTGGGGGTATTGCTTCCGTCGGTAAAACTATTTAAGAAAGAAGTTCCACCTGCCTGTCCATACCATTCCCAGGTTTCTGTTATAATCACCCGGATTCTCTTATAAATATTTGCGGCGTTATAAACATTCTCGTCAGTAGTCACAGTTATATTGAAAGGACTGTAATCATTTGAAACCCGGTCAAAAATTGCTTCAACGCTGGTAGAGGCCAGGTTTGCCGGTGCACAGGTAAAAGGTCCATTGTAGTTCCAGCTTGTGCCGGAAACCACTTGCCCGTCGAAATCAAGAAATATTACTCCTGCTGAAGGTGGAGGTGTTCCGCCGCCGCCGCCGCCACGAGGGTTTCTGTTGGCATATTCTTCAATTACCGGAGAACGTTTGGTAAGATTAAATTGAGTCAATCCAAAATCACAACGCTCCTTTTTTTGGGTTTGATTTTGTGTCTCGGAAATTACATTATCATTTTTTGTGCAGGCAGCAAAAAATACCAGCCCCAGGATTAACAGGTTTTTCATAACAAGATGGATTTTAAAGGTTTTTAATAGGTATTATAGGATGTAAAACGGGATGATTTATATTTTGATAATAGTTTTATTCATTTACCAGGTCATAAAAATTTCTTTTTACCAATGTGTAGCTGCCAATAAGATTTTGCAGCTCATAGGAGTCACCATGCTGCAGACTTATTATTCTGCCCCAGTAGACAAGCATTTCATTTTCATCGGTAATTTTGGAAATAGTCAGCCTGGCCCCATTGTAATTCGTAGAACGGATTACTACACTTTGAATACTGTTATTGTATTTGCTGGCTGTTGAAACAATTTCACCCTCAACCTGGAAGGACGAAGCAGTTGATAAATTTACGTTGACAGTTCTGCCCACCTGAATACCAAATAAAGTATTCATGTTGTCAATGCTTACAGGGATATTGTCTGGCGGTCCCTGGAAAAGTTGGGGTTTGTTGTAATCTGGTTCACTAAGGGGAATTCCATTATTTTTTTGTGCTGCAGCTAAAAGAC
>JBKJLR010000059.1:0-2759 GCA_046596865.1 Chitinophagaceae bacterium | reverse complement strand
TGGGATTATTTAGCAAGCTTTTGTACCTTGATTGAGCTTTCGTTGCAAGTTTATCCAGAGTGTAACGAAGGGCTCCGTTCAGGGTTCGGTTCGCTGGTCATCATGCTATAGCTTATTGAAAGCCTTCATCAAAGTCAGCAGGGACTAACATTTTATTTTTCAAAAAACAATGTTTTTAAAGTAACGCAAAAGAAGAATGGAAGGGAAGAATTTATGGTGGAGCAGAAATACGAATTACCAGATAGCAACAAAATAGTCCGGTTAAAAAATACCGGCCGTCCTGACGATAATTTTCCTGCCATTTATTTATCTGATAGTATTTTAAAAATCAATATTTTCTATAGCAAAGATGGATACCTTGTTTTTAGAAAAAAATAAGAATTTACCCATTCAGCATAGGGCGGAATATTTTTTTTCGGCCCGGCTGGGTAGGATGCCATGATCCCAAACCCATCCCTGTCAAATAATTTTTTCGAACCTCCCACATATTTTTATTTGCATCAGATAGATCCAGTAATTTAACGGAACAAAATATTTTAGTATGCCAATTAATCATTATAAATGGGTCCTGTTTACAGGTATCGTTACAATCGGCATATCCTGCCAGAGCCAATCGCAGGAAAAATGGACAAAAGATATGGGAATTACTACCTACCATGGCGGCGGTAAGGTGCCCGAAAGCAAAACAGTAATCATAAAAGATCTATCCGGCCGCTACATTCACTGGGTGCAGCAAAGAAGAGATACATTCAATTTCTCTTTATCTCAACAAGAATTGAATGACCTGTTAAGTAAAATTAATAAGGTTCATTTCAAAAATATTATTTCCGGAGAAACCGGCGACATTGCTTACGATAAACCAACAACGTCTGTTAAATTTATATGGGAAAACAAAACACATGAAGTAAGTGTAGGTGCCGTAGAAGACATACAAAAAGGAAATCCTCCGGATTTTTATTCTCTTTACAACTATATTCTGACACTGGCTGCGAAAAAAACAGGCCAGGTAGTGGAATAAAATTTCAACCCTTTTTGTGTTGAAAGATGTTTTTTCATCCGAATCCGTCTTTTACCTGCATCCAAAAAGAATCCAAAGCAATAATGCGGGGTTTGAGAAAAGAAATGATCACCGGCCAATCGGTTTCGCTTAAAATATTTACCCCACCTAATGATTTACTTATCCGGGTAACTATGCTGTCATCTTCATCCTGCTGGTGTAGTTGCCAGCTCCATTCTTCACCGGTAGTTTGATTTAATATACCTTTCAATTGAAGCAATTGCTCGTAGCAATGTTGCTGCAAAGCGGTATCTGTATGCCGCAATTCAATAGCAATGGATACGTCTGAATGATTGGCATCCATACGGAAATAAATATGTCGTATGCCAGTTTTATAATTCAGCCAGTTTATTGTTTCTCCATTAGCACCGTTCACCAGCCGCATGTATTGTCCGAAGCTTGTCCAGAATTTTTTTCGAATCAGCGATGCTTCCTGCCGGGAGTACATGAATGCAAATTAAGAATTGGCACAGTTTTCCTTCTACTAAATGCTGAAATAAAATTTACAAATTATGAAAGGTTGGTTAAAAACAATAATAGCTGGTTACGCCGGTTGGAAATGGGGCGGCGGCTGCTTTGGATTTATTGCAATTTTTGTGATTGCCTATTTTTTACTGGGCAAGGCAAATTGCTGAAAATATTCCCCAACATAATTCAAAAACCTGACTTCACATTGAACCTGTTATTTAAGTAGTGTTTCATTTCTTTGAGTCTATCGTACTTTTAGAAAATAGATAGCACCGGGTTTGGTATTTGTGTCATTTTAAAATCGTAGCGAAGTTTGTATCTTCATCGTATGCCTGTTTCGCCTGCCTGCGTACAAGATGTTCCGCTGTTAGTAGCATTGATCAATAGTGCTTATCGTGGCGAAGCTTCCAAAAAAGGATGGACAACAGAAGCGGACTTATTGAAAGGAGATCTTCGTACAGATATTCCCCATCTCACAGAATTGTTTGAAAATCCACAGGCTGTAATATTGAAATACACAACAACAGAGAATGTTATCAGGGGTTCTGTTTATCTCGAAAAACAGGAAAGAGGTTTATACCTGGGTTTGTTATCAGTGTCTCCTGCCGGCCAGGGGGACGGCATTGGCAAGCAATTAATGGCCGCCGCTGAACTGCATGCAAAAAAAACAGATTGCCTTAGCATCTTTATGAATGTCATCTCTGTTCGTTATGAACTAATTCACTGGTATGAAAAATTAGGTTATCTAAAAACAGGTGAAACCAAGCCTTTACCGCCCGGCAATCGTTTTGGCACACCGACACAACCGCTTGAGTTTGCAATTATGGAAAAAATATTAGCCGGCACTAATAAAACGCCAGGATCATAACCGGTGCCAAAAAAACAGAATTTTCCCTTTTCATCTGTAACATTGCACCATGCTGCAACAGATAGCTCCTTATTTTGGATACCTCGCTTCCCTATTACTTGCCATTGGATTACTGGTCAATAACGATTTAAAGTTCAGGTGGCTTAATTCAGGTGGGAATGTTGCTTTTATTATTTACGGGGCTGTAATCGGCGCCGTGCCCATTATTCTTACCAATAGCATTCTGTTAGCCATCAATCTTTTCTACCTCTATAAAATATACAATCGTAAAGAACATTTCGAGTTACTCGAATTCAGTTCAGGCGGCATCCTGGTTGACAGGTTTTTAGCTTTTTATAAAACAGATATTGGCACCCACTTCCCCAA
>JBKJLR010000014.1:0-4071 GCA_046596865.1 Chitinophagaceae bacterium | reverse complement strand
GCTGATGCGGGATGCCAAGATCACCCAGATATATGAAGGCACCAGCGAAGTGCAGCGGATTGTGATCAGCAGGACTATATTGAGATAATTTGTTCAATTGATAATTTTGAAGATGTGCAAATAATCCTCCGGATATACCCGGGACTTCATTTGCACATTTTACTTTTGAAGAATGCCAGTCAATAAAGAAGCATATCAAACAATCAGAAAGGAGCTTGACGCCCAGCAGGTAAATCTTGTTGCCGTTTCCAAAACCAAACCCGTTGAAGACATCCTGGAGTTATATGATCTCGGGCAAAGAGATTTTGGGGAAAACTATGTTCAGGAGTTAGTGGACAAAGCCGGACAACTGCCCAATGATGTCCGCTGGCACTTTATTGGCCATCTTCAATCTAATAAAGTGAAATTAATAGCCAGGTTTGTGCAACTGATTCATGGAATAGACAGTCTAAAACTTTTGAAAGAAATCAACAAGGAGGCTGAAAAGGCTGGTCGGGTGATTGATTGTTTACTCCAGGTTCATATTGCCCAAGAGGAAACAAAGTTTGGATTTGATGTGGAGGAGCTCAATGCTATATTTACCCATTCTGGCGATTGGAAAATGGGAAATGCCCGGATTTGCGGATTAATGGGAATGGCAAGTTTTTCAGAAGATAGTAATTTAGTGAGGGGGGAATTTAAAAAACTTAAGCAAATTTTCAACTATCACGCAGAACTCAAAACTCAAAATTCAAAACTCGTAACGCTTTCAATGGGGATGAGTAATGATTATAAAATAGCAGTGGAAGAGGGTAGTACCATGGTAAGGATCGGCAGCCTTTTATTTGGTGAAAGAGCCAAAAACTGACAAAACAAATGATGTTCCGGATTTTCTGAAAATAAATCGTATTTTTTCTTTTAAAAAAACTTCCATGCGAACCCTTATCTTATCCTTATTTATCATTGCCTCCCTGTCTGTATCGGCCCAGGAGGAAAGAGATACAACTTTAAGCCGGTGTCCTCTTTTTATTACTGATACGGTCAGTTCGAATAATTTTTTTATTGAAGCAAGACCTGCCAAATTAAAAGTATATAGGGTTAAGGGAGATTTGACGATTGTAATAGAGCAAAAGGAGCAATTCTTTACTATGTTTTTCAGAGACAAAAAACTGAAAAATGGAAAATATAAAATTTCATTAAACCCGGATGGTCACGGTGAATTGTCGGCTAAATACTCCTTCCGATCCGGCGATCAGGTATCGTATGTCAATGTTTCTAAAGGAACTGTAGATGTCTTATTTGATAAAGAAAAAAACTTCTGGATAATAAAAGTCAACGGCATGATCGCCAATCTTGTGGAGAGATCAATTACATATTACAAAGTCAGGGCAAACTTTTCTATTAAATAATGCCCGTTACATTATTTAGAAGAGTAATCCTCAATATTTAATCCCAGTATAATATTCCGGGTAGCTTTTAGCATTCCCTCTTTCATTTCTGTTTTTAAAACACCATTCCCACCCCGGGGGTTCGAGGATGTTTTCGCATTGGCCGGAAGCAATGGATCATTCTCAAATAGAAATTCCTCTATCCAGTATTCGCTAAAGTCCGGCTCTTTTATAGTTGGATGAATATGTTTGGGATTGTTGCTGTTTGGATAAGAAGCAGGAATTAATGTATAAAATTTATAAAATCCTTTTCCATCTGTTTTTATCCAACCCCGGATATAACCATGCCGTTTAGCCCAACCCTTTTCATTTCCTTTTTTAGCATAGATGCCTTGCTGATCGGTGTGATAGATGTAAAGCACCACATCTTTGGCCGGCGTTTTACCATCCCGGTGATAAATGATGCCGCTAATTTCAATTTTAGGTCCTGGCTCATCAAAATCAGGCAGTGTATCCACTTCGTTTAATTGTTCAAAGGGAACAGGACTTTCGTAAATGGCCTCGCAGCCTTCACAACTTCCACCAACTTTTATTTCATTGGAAGGAGGTTTGTTGGTAACTTTTGATGGAGAGTTATTCTGTGAACAACCGCAAAAAGAAAGAGGGATTGTTATCAGTGTGATAAAAAACGATCTCATGGCATAATCTTTCACCAAAAGTGCATTGGAATACAGCGGGTATAAAATAGTTTACACCTGGGGTAAATGTGGCTTGACAAATGGTAAAATTGGTAAATCATCAGGAAAAGCCTGCTCATGGTGTAATCTGTTTTCACAACCGGAATTTGTACTTTTATTTTGAATTATGCAAAACAGAGGGCTATTAAAATATAAGGTGCATCATCTTTTCTTCTGGATGCTGGTGTTCGGGATATGGTTTTTTCTCCGGGTAGATGATTATTCATCCGAAAAAAAGGCTTTCGTAGTTACGCTGATAAAAGTTGCAGAGCTGGCTTTGATGATCTATATCACCAATTACATACTGATTCCTCAGTTGCTCTATAACAAGCAATATGTATGGTTTGGCCTGGTTTTTATTGCGATGATCTTTAGCAGCAGTGTGATTAAAATGAATATTCTGGGCAGGTTACTTAACAACCCGGCGCTGATCAACTGGTCGGTGAACCTGAAAAAAAGTTTATACGATAACATTATCCCGCATTTCTTTCTTGTCATTGCTGGTGCAGCAGTGAAACTGATGTCCGATTATAGCAAACTGCAGCAAAGAATGGTAGAAACAGCCAAAGAAAAAGCCGAAGCAGAGCTGAATTTCCTGAAATCCCAGATCAATCCGCACTTTGTATTCAATTCATTAAATTCTGTATTCTTCCTCATCCATAAAGATAATACCGAGGCAAGGGGGGCTTTGCATAAATTTTCAGAAATGCTACGTTACCAGTTATACGAAGTAAATGATGATAAGATCCCGATTGAAAAAGAGATCCAGTACCTCAGGGATTACATGGATATGCAACAATTGAGAAAAGACGAAAAATATGCTGTACAGTTTAACTGTGCTCCTGATGTGAAGGGGTTCTCTATCGAACCTTTATTGCTGATCCCCTTTGTAGAAAATTCATTCAAACATATTTCCCATTTTAATGCGGCCACCAATTTTGTAAAAGTGGATATGTTCCGGGTAAACAGGGTGTTCATTTTTTCTGTTTCCAACTCCAAAGAAGAACAACAGACAACGGAGCAGCATGGCGGTATTGGTCTTAATAATGTAAAAAGAAGACTGGAATTATTGTATCCCGGAAGACATGAATTAAAAATTGACAACACTCCAAACACTTTTACTGTACAATTAAATCTCCAATTGTCATGAATATCAGCTGCATTATTATTGACGATGAACCGTTGGCAAGAAAAGGCCTGAAGGAATACATTGCAGATGTTGATTTTCTCCATTGTATTGGCGAATTTGATAATCCACTAAAGGCTGCCGGACTTATCAGCAGGGGAGAAGTGGAGTTACTTTTCCTGGACATTCAAATGCCGAAAATCACTGGCCTTGATTTTTTTAAAACACTTGCCAATGCCCCACCGGTGATTTTTACTACCGCTTATCCGCAATATGCACTCGAAGGTTTTGAAGTGAATGCCCTCGATTATTTAGTCAAGCCGGTTTCATTTGACCGGTTTTTAAAAGCCGTGCTGAAGGCAAAAGAATATTATGAAATAAGAGAGACAAATAAGAAAGAAGCCGCTTCAGCCGATTATTTTTTTATTAAGGCGGATAATAAACTGGTAAAAATATTATTTGATGAAGTGCTGTATGCAGAAGCTCTCCAGAACTATGTCATCATTCACACTGCGGCAAAAAAACACATGACCTACCTGACCTTTAAATTGGTAGAAGATTACCTGCCGGCCGATAAGTTTCTAAAAGTCCATAAATCCTATATCGTGGCCGCTTCAAAGATTGATACTATCGAAGGGAACGATATCCGGATTGGTCAGCAGCATATCCCCATCAGCCGCAACCAGAAGGATGAAGTGATGGATAAATTGCTAAAAGGAAAATTTTTGAAGCGTTGATGGGGTTATTTTACAACTCCCAGTTATATACTTTTCATCCTTTTAACAGCTTGTTCAGCCCGAAAATAAGTGCATCATTCAAATTTGAGCTGCCGCATTTTTCT
>JBKJLR010000400.1:0-2653 GCA_046596865.1 Chitinophagaceae bacterium | reverse complement strand
ATTGCATCCTGGTGATTTGATTGTAAGTGGTCAGTATTTTGGAAGGGTGAAGGCCATGTTCAACGAAAGAAATAAGAAAGAAGAAAAAGCTGGTCCTTCAGCACCGGCTGTAATATTAGGATTGAACGGTGCGCCACAGGCCGGTGAAAAATTCAAAGTATATGCAGATGAAGCTGAAGCAAAAGAAATTGCTTACCGCCGTGCACAGATCCTGAGAGAGCAGGGAATCAGAACCAAGAAACATATTACACTTGATGAAATTGGCCGTCGACTGGCACTCGGTAGCTTTAAAGAACTGAAAGTAATCATCAAAGGTGATGTGGATGGTTCCGTAGAAGCATTAAGCGATTCACTGCAAAAACTTTCTACACCGGAAATTTTAGTAAGTGTAATTCACAAAGGGGTGGGCCAGATCAATGAAAGTGATATTGTACTGGCCGAAGCATCAGATGCTATCGTTATTGCATTTAATGTTCGTCCTTCTTTGCAGGCATCTAAGCTGGCGGACAATGCCGGTATCGAAATAAAAATGTACTCTATTATCTATAATGCAATCGAAGAAGTGAAGAGTGCCATGGAAGGTATGCTGGAGCCAAAAGTACAGGAGAGGATTGTGGCCAATGTGGAAATAAGAGAAGTCTTCAAATTTGATAAAGCAACGGTGGCAGGATGTACGGTAAGAGATGGCAAGATCAAAAGGGATTCTAAGATCCGGCTGATCCGGGATGGTATTGTAATCTATCCTACCGGGGATGCAAGTGCTGAACTGGCTTCCTTGAAACGATTTAAGGATGATGCCAAAGAAGTGCTATCAGGCATGGAGTGTGGATTAACTATTAAAAATTTCATCGATTATAAAGTGGGGGATGTGGTAGAGGCGTATGAGACGGAAGAAGTGAAAAGGACACTTTAAGTTACGAGTTTTGAGTTTCGAGCTGTGAGAAGAGCCTGTAATTGTTAAGTCTCGTCACTCGTAGCTCATAACTCGCTTCACACATCAAATTTTTGTTAAATACCTCAGAAACAGTGTAGATGTTATACGGGGCAAACTACTTTTGAATTTATGCATTACATGAAAAAAATAGTCACTGCTTGTTTTCTGCTGGTTGGTTTTTCCGTGGCCGCTCAGACAGGGGTGAAAAAAATTGTAGCGGATAAAATTGCCGCAGTAGTAGGCGACCGTATCATTCTTCAGTCCGATATTACCAATTCAATTTTAGATATTGCCCGGCAGGGAGGGACTGTTCCTGATAATGCTGAATGTTTGCTGATGGAACAGGCCATTGTTTCCAAAGTACTGATGCTACAGGCAGAAAAAGATTCGCTGCCCATTACTGATGAGGAAGTGGAAGCTGAGCTGGATCAAAAAATCCGGTACTATATCAACCAATTGGGTAGCCAGGAAGCACTGGAAGAAATGGCGGGTAAAAGCATTTACCAGATAAAAGATGATGCAAGAGAATCCGTGAAAGAACAAAAACTTTCCGGAGCCATGCAGCGAAAGATCGTCGACAATGTAAGAATTACTCCCAATGAAGTAAAAGCTTTCTTTGATAAAATACCGACGGATAGTTTACCTTTTTATGAGTCGGAACTGGAAATAGGGCAGATAATTATTTATCCCAAAGCGTCAAGAGAGCTGGAGCAATACATTGTGGGTGAAATGAATAATTATAAAAAACAGATCGAGACAAAGATTACTACGTTTGATAAACTTGCCAAACAGATTTCAGAAGACCCGGGAAGTAAAGACCGTGGCGGGCAATACCAGCTTAACAGAAATGAAAAAAGCTGGGACCCTATTTTTATGTCAACAGCCTTCCGGCTAAAGGAAGGGGAGATATCGGCACCGGTAAAATCAAAATTTGGCTATCATATTATACAAATGGTTCAGCGAAATGGCGATGATGCCACAGTCCGGCATATACTCCGCATACCACCTGTTACAGATGCAGAGATTAAACAGGCCTCTATAAAATTAGATTCTATACGGGCAAATATTATTAATGGTAAAATCACTTTTAACGCTGCCGGTTCAAAATACAGTGATGATGAAGCTGCTAAGTATTCCGGCCCTTTTATAACTAACAGGGATGGATCTACTTATGTTACGATTGATGCATTGGATAAAGACATGGTTGGCATGCTCACTAAAATGAAAATTGGAGACTATTCTCAATCAACCGCCTACACAGATGAACAAGGAAAAAAAGGAGTAAGATTTGTTTTTCTGAAGTCCCGTTCAGAACCTCATCGTATGAACCTACATGATGATTATAGCAAAATATCACAATTTGCGCTGGAGGAAAAAAAGGCTAAAACCCTTGAAAAATGGATGGCCACAAAGCTTCCTACTTACTTTGTAAGTGTAGATCAGGAGACTGAGACAGATTGCCCTCAGTTGAAAAAATTCACAGCTAACAAAAAGGCATTTTAATTTTTTTTGTAAATAAGAAAAGCCGTTACTTATCTAGCTACTTTTTTCTTGTAACCCTCCGTTTTAAAACCATCTGGAAGGAGACGAATTAATATCACCCTATTGTCTTAACGCCTACCTTTGCCGCCTCCCATGAGTGACCCCATTAAACATGAATGCGGACTGGCATTCATCCGGCTAAGGAAACCCCTCTCTTATTACCAACAGCAGTATGGT
>JBKJLR010000343.1:0-6191 GCA_046596865.1 Chitinophagaceae bacterium | reverse complement strand
ATAATGCAAAAAAAATTTGGTGGGATTTAAGAGTTCACCCATTTTTTAATACCGTTGAGTTCCGTATTTGCGATATACCGTTGACGGTAGATGAAACAATTACCATTGCAGCCTTGTTCCAGGCTATATGTGCAAGAATATATATGCTACGGAGTAAGAACCTGAACTTTATACAATACTCAAGAGCTTTGCTGAATGAAAATAAATGGCGGGCCAGCCGTTATGGTGTGGATGGCTACCTGATTGACTTTGGTAAAGAAGAAGAAGTAAACACAAGGGCATTGATATATGAATTACTTGATTTTCTTGACCCTGTTCTTGACCATCTCGGCAGCCGCCACCGTATTGCGTATGTAAATAAGATGCTGGAAAACGGCACCGGTGCCGACAGGCAATTAGCTGTATTTGAAAAAACAAAGAACCTGGCTGATGTAGCGAAGTACATACATAGTCAATATTTGGTGGGGGTGTAAAATCTTTTTTTTTTTACAACAATACACTACACGATTGCTATGTCAGATGTCAGACAAATTTCCCGTTTATGAGTATTTTCTTCCCGCCCGCATTTTCGTAATGAGCAATTAGCTCCTCAAAAAAATCTTTCGGCTGAACTTCTACCTTCATCAATTGTGGCATTGTTTTCCTTAAACAATATAACTACTAAGTAAAGTTTCTTCCTAATTAAAACATATCGGGCCAGCATATTCTTTTTTTATTTGCAACAAACGATTCGTAAGCCTGGAATTTTTTTTATGATAAAAATGCTTGGCTCTGTATGGTATTATTAATAATCTAACTAATAATAAAACACTAAGAGAAGAAACTTTTACCACCGATTTTCGTCTTTAAAAAATCGAGAAAAATGATCCGAAATAAATAATAGAATTGCGCCGTCCAAACAAAATTTATTTTAAAAACCAAAACCTGGTAATGCAGACAGTTTGATTAAAAAAGATTTTTTAAATGAACCATATCCATCCCCGGAGTATAGCAAATATAGATAGCCTTTAAAAAAAATAAATCATACCAATAAAATTTTAATTACATGAACCTAATCTTTAAAAAACCACAGTTTATCCTGCTGCTATTTGTAGCAGCCACATGCAGTTTTTCTGCAGCAACGGCGCAGAATATGAAAATGAAAAAAGACGGTCGCAAAATTGCAGGACGTCTTTACATGCAAACCAACGGCATTAAAAATGAAATTATCAATTACTCCAGAATGGAGGATGGTACTCTTGTTGAAGGCCAAAGAATAGCAACTGGTGGCGCAGGTTCGGGAACGTATAAACCAATAACCGGACAGGAAAGTGCACCCAATGCTTTTGAAGGAGTGAAAAGTGTAATTATTAGTTCCGATCACAAATGGTTATTCACCACTAACGGTGGAAACAATACGGTGTCAAGTTTTAAAGTGGCTGCTAATGGTATGCTTACATTAATTGATGTACAGTCAACCGGTCAGCCTGTTACTGGTAGAAGCGGTACTGCCAAAAGTCTTGCATTTGCTGAGAATACGCAGACCTTGTATGTATGCCATTCCTTCGGGCCCGATCATATTCGCCTATTCTCGGTAAAAGATGGAAAGCTTACAGAGAAGGGAGTTAATTATACCGTAAACACTACATCAAAAACAGACAGAATTCCCACAGAGATTGTTCTAACTCCTGATGCCAAATTTTTAATGGCTGATATTTTATTTGACAAGAGGCCTGGTATGAAGCCTGACGGAAGCCCTGACCTTGCTGTTGCCAACATGAACGATAAAGATGGCCTGGTTATTTTTCCTGTAAATGCAGATGGAAGTCTTGGTGCAGCTGATTTTATGGACGCTGGCGGAGCAGCTGCATTTGATATTGCGTTTCTGCACGGAAGCAATAATAAATTTATAAACTGCTATGCGGCCACCGGCGGCGTTGCACTATGTACAATTAATGCATCAGGTAAGGTTACCTGCTCTCCGGTAATTAAGATCAACCAAAATATAGGAATGCCTTCAGAGCTTTGCTGGGTTGCCATTACACCTGACAATAAGCAGGTATATGCTACTGTTTTTGGGTATAGTTATGTATCAGGTTTTAAAATAGAAAACGGGGTCGTAAGTCTGAATAGAGATCCTGCCGCAGATCCCGTGCCCGGAGACGGAACATTTAAAGCGATTAACATGGTGGTATCAAGCGGGCCAAGTGATAGCTGGATAAGCCCGGATGGAAAATATTTTTACCAGATATATCCTAATGCTTCCAAACTAATCTCTTATAAGATTAATGGTAGCGGAAAACTTAATAAAATGGATACAAAGGCCATTCCTTATAACTCACCGCAAGGGCTTGCGGGGTTCTAAAAAAAATCAACAAATAGTCTTAACAAATAAAAATGAAAAAATGAAAAAAGTACTTTTTATCGCCTTAGCAACCTCTCTTTTTTTCTCCTGTAAAAAAGAAGCAGCCCAATCTCTTGAAAATGATTTTGCCAGCAAAAGTAACAAGGATAAAGATGATAATGGAAACGGCAATAACAACAGGGGTTACATCTACACCAGCACTAATTCATCAACAGGCAATGCTATTATTGCATTGGCAAGAAAGGGAGATGGTTCTGTACAGGAAATTAATCAGTCGCCATACCCAACAGGCGGAAATGGCGACGCAGCAGAAGGTGATTTTGATACCCAATGGGCTTTGCGCATTGTTGGTGACTATTTGCTTGCTGTAAATGCAGGTGGCAACCCAGTTAACGGCAGCATTTCTGTTTTTAAAATAAATAAAGCCAACGGCAATTTATCACAGGTTGATCAAAACCCGGCAACTCCCGCAATGGATAATATTGATTCCCGTGGCGTAAGAGCAGCATCCATTGCCGCTAAAACGCTGGGCAATAAAACCTGGGTAGTTGTGGGCAATCAATTTGCCAATCCAAATTTTCAGGGAGAAGCTGGAACGGCTTTCGGCTCTGTCGTATCAACGCCATTGCGTAACCTGGCGGTATTTACATTTAATCAATCCGACGGATTATTGAAATTTGAAAACATAGGAGCCACCTATACCGATGGTAACAATGGCGGGCCAACTACAGTTGTATTTAATTCAACTGGAACTAAGATTGCTGTATCTACCTGGGGTGTTCCTCATTTTTCGGTAATGGATCCCGATCTGTCAAAACAAAAACCAGGAAGACTATACACTTATGATTTTTCTAATGGTAGTTTAACACAAACAGGGGTGTATGAGAAAACAGGTGTATCGGGAAATATTGGAATTTCCTGGAGTCCAAACGATCAGTACATATACATGTCCAACTTTAATTTGCATTCATCTGTAGAGAATCATAGCCTAACTGTACACAACAGTACCACAGCGGCTCAGGTACAAAATTTTGCAACGACCTGAAGAAATGATGAAGGCTGCTGGACATGGGTAAGCCTTGACAAGAGTAAATTGTATGTAGCAAGCTTTGGGGACAATGCAATCAGTGTATTTAGCATTTTAGCCAGCAACCTTGTAGCAAAAACATTGGAACCAAACTTCTTTATAAAGAAAGGTAATTTACCTGTTGGCGATGCAAAGGATATGCACGAAACATCGGATGGATATTTATTTAATTCAGGAGCTTTTCAAAGCCATACAGTAAGTACATTCAGAACATCGGTAAGCGGAGTACTAACAGAAATTGCTAATTCGCCTTATTATGTGCCTACTTCTATAGGTAAGTCACCAGAAGAACATGCTTATTTAGGATTTACAGGTTTTGATAAAAACGCTTTGAATTAAGTTAATAATCACCCGGATTTTATTAAAAGAAACTGCGGAGATTCATCTCTGCAGTTTTCTTCAATTAATGAAAGTTATGACAATAACGGTTAGCGGTCTTCTTTTTGTAACCGAACATAAATGTTACATTTATAAATTATAATCAAAAAAAAAGTACATGGAGCACAATAAACTTACATCAGAAGAAGAAAGAGTCATCGTTCATAAAGGAACAGAGCGGCCTTTTACCGGGGAATACAATAATAATAAAGAAACAGGAACGTATGTGTGCCGTCGTTGCAATGCGCCTTTATACCGTTCTAATGATAAATTTGATTCGCAATGCGGATGGCCCAGTTTTGATGATGAAATTTCAGGAGCTGTAAAACATTTGCCTGACGCAGATGGAAATAGAATTGAAATTGTTTGCAAAAATTGCGATGCGCATTTAGGTCATGTATTCAAAGGTGAACGTTTCACTGCGAAAAACACAAGACACTGCGTTAATTCCATTTCATTAAAATTTATACCTGCAGAAAAATGAATGACACCACAGTAAAAACAGAAAGAGCCGTTTTTGCATCAGGATGCTTTTGGGGTACAGAATATTATTTTCAAAATGCAAAAGGTGTGTTGCAAACTAATGTTGGCTATACCGGCGGACACAAAGAAAAGGCCACGTATTACGAAGTATGTTCCGGCACCACAGGTCATGCAGAAGCAGTGGAAGTGATTTTTGATCCAATGCAAACGACCTATGAAGAGCTGGCAAAATTATTTTTTGAAACTCACAATCCTGCACAAAAAAACAGGCAAGGTCCTGATATTGGAACACAATACCGTTCGGCTATTTTTTATTTGAATGAAGAGCAAAAACAAATTGCTGAAAAACTGATTCAGCAATTAAAAGATAAAGGTTACGAAGTGGTAACTGAGGTTACTAAAACGGGAGATTTTTGGAAAGCTGAAGACAAGCACCAGCAATATTATTCCAATGGCGGCGGCAATCCATATTGCCATAGATACGTAAAGAAATTTTGAAAGCCGAATAACAATTTAGTTATACTTGAAAGGTTTTAAACCAGAAAGAGTTCGAAAGAAAACGCCAACAACTGCATACAAATAGTAACGCTGCCGGCCGGAAGGAATCTTAGCAGCTGAACTGTACGATGCTTTAGCTATTGATTTTTTATTGAGTCTCAAAACTATCTCATTTTTATACTGCTAAATACCAAATCCTCTAAAAAAGCAACAATCCGCAATTCATCCTTATCTTTTCCAAAATCGGTAAGCGAAGGAAGGTTATGCATAAAAAAGTTTTGAAAATGTGCCATTTCAATTATAGTGCTTGCCAGCGATTTTGGATATTTGTACCTGGAGTTACAGTCAAGAATAATTTCTCCAATTATAGCACAAAGGTCTTTGTACGGTTTAAAGAGCTGGTCCCTATTATCCTCAGATACATGCCTGGTTAAATAAACTTTTGAACCTTCAGCAATAATAATCTGATGCAGTGCACTTTCATTAACGTGGGTTGTTTTAATATCATCCTCCACTGCTGTAGCTAATAATTGAATTACTTTTTTAACCTTTTTTACCGGGTCTTTAATATTATTTGTATGGAAGCTGATGCGGTATTCTACCCAACCCCAGTACCAGGCAACGATATAAATAAGGAGGCGGTGTTTATTTTCAAAGTAGCGGTATACTCCGGCCTCCGTTGTACCAATATCTTCTGCCAGTTTCTTAAAAGTAAATGCTTCAAATCCGTTTTTATGAATCAACTGGATGCTGTGCATGATGATTTTTTTACCCAGTTCCGATTGCTCCGGATTTCGAATAAACAACTTTTCATTCATTTTAATTTGTAGCTGTAATTCCATTTGTTCCTTAGTTGGTAAGATTCTTTTATTTTTTAGATTCTTGGGTAGCTGTTTTAAAAGAACAACCGCTGATTGCAAAAATAGGTAAAAGTTTTACAATTAAATGAGATAGTATTACTATCATTTAGAATATAACTACTATCTTCGCCACCTCACCACAAAAAACTGAATATGCATGTGAAAAATATGTTCAAAGAATTGAAAAGCGACCTTCCTGCAAGTATTGTCGTTTTTTTTGTAGCTGTTCCTTTATGCCTTGGTATCGCCCTGGCATCCGGTGCACCGTTGTTTGCTGGTATTATAGCCGGGATTGTTGGCGGTATTGTTGTAGGTATAGCCAGCGGATCTCCGTTGGGCGTTAGCGGCCCTGCTGCCGGATTAGCCGTAATTGTATTAACCTCTATTGCCTCTCTTGGAGGTTCTTGGGAAGCTTTTCTACTTGCTGTTGTTTTAGCAGGTTTTATTCAGTTGGGTTTAGGCTATGCCAAAGCTGGTTTTATTGCCTACTTTTTCCCATCATCCGTTATTAAAGGAATGCTAACAGGTATCGGGTTGTTGA
>JBKJLR010000074.1:0-4090 GCA_046596865.1 Chitinophagaceae bacterium | reverse complement strand
GTCTCGCTGATCTTTATCTTCTTCACCGCTACAAAAGAAAAAAAGTCTTTTACTTCTATCAACCCGATATCTTCTTTTTTTAAATCTCCTTTATTCGAAAGAAATCCTACAATATCAATTTTATTCACCTTATCTTTTTTGCCGGCGGCAATAAATAAAGTTGGCCACTGTGGCTTCTCCGGAAGATTAAAGGTGGATGGCAATTCTATTTCTTCTGATCCGCCATCGATATAATCCGGCAATCTTTCTTCCGGCGATAAAATAAGTATAGCGGTGCCACTGGCATCCATACGGGCGGTTCTTCCATTACGATGAGTAAAAATATCTTCACTACCCGGCAAGTGATAATGAATAATATAGCGGATGTTGGCAATATCAAGCCCCCTTGATGCCAGGTCAGTTGTTACCAATACATTGGATGTTCCATTCCTGAATTTACACAAAGCAGCATCTCTTTCCTGCTGCTCCAATGCGCCATGATAAAATACATTGATAATATCTTTTTCTTTCAACCATTTACTCGTCCGTTCTACGGACTCCCGGTGATTGCAAAAAATAATGGTTGACCTGTTACCCAACATGCAGATCAACCGGAAAAGCGTTTCCAGTTTATCCTTCCCATCACTCAATAAAGTTTTAATAGTAAGACCATTATCTTCCTTTGTCTCGCTTAAAAAATCAAGTTTAATAGTGTCATCCATGCCGATGAAGGGAGGAATTTCCTGTGCTTCTGTGGCCGATGTCAGTATTCTTTTTTTTATGAATTTCAGTGCAGTGATAATAGAGGACATTTCATCCTGGAAACCCAATTCCAAAGATTTATCAAATTCGTCCAGTACCAGTGTTTCAATAGTATCGGTGGTAATATTTCCTCTCCTGATATGATCGGCTAACCTGCCAGGTGTGCCAATTAATAAGGCAGGGGGTTGCTTTAAATTATTTTCTTCTGTTTCTCTTAAGTGTCCACCATAACAGCAGGTAACTTTTAAATCAGTGCCCATGCTTTTAAATACAGATTCAATCTGTAAAGCCAGTTCACGGGATGGCACAATAATAATGGCTTGAGTATTTGGGTTGGCGGGGTTTAATAGTTTGATTAATGGCAATAGGTACGCCAATGTTTTACCGGATCCGGTGGACGACAGCAGAAGTACATTATTCTGAGTTTTAATGGCATCTATTGAAGCCAACTGCATTTCGTTAAGGGACTTGATTTTTAGCTTTTTTAATATGCTATCGGTAGATATATTTTTAGCCTGCATAAAGGCAAAAATAAGGGTGTTCCTGCCCCAGAGTGAGGGAAATCGCTTTGATTCTTAAACAAAGGGCAAATTTGGCCAGGATACGAAAAGATAATATAGGATTTAAAATTTTGGCATGTATTTTTCTAAATTGCTTAGAAACTAAAATTATTTTATGAGCAAATCAATTAAAAATCAAACTGAAACAGGCGATATAAGCAAAACCGGAGAAAAGACTCCCCGGAAGAAAGCATCAAAGGGTAAGACCCCAAAGCAGCTAATGAGCAGGCATATAAAAGATAAGGCTGATGTAATCACGGAAGAAGAATTTAAAGATCTTGAGTTGGATCTCGATAAGCCTGGATCAACAGAAACCTCTCACACTCCCGAAATTCCGGATGATAATGACCGGCCTAAAGATGAAGATAAAGATCATAAAATAAAAACCCCCTGGGATGTTCTTGGCGAATGATGTCCGGACCCGTTATTATTAGGTAATTTTTCAATTCTAGTATAGGTTAGTATAGCTCAGATTACCTATGTTATAATTAGTTGTGTATTACACGAATTTGCATTTATTGGAATCATTCTATCATTTAGCTCCGATAGTAGCCCAGTAGGTTTATAAAACTCTTAGATCATTGTACTAAAATTTAATTTTATATGAATACCAGAACCTTTTTATCAACTTTTAAATGCATTATGTTATTGGTTGCTTTTGCTATTGGAAGCACTGCCATAGGTCAATCAAGCCGAAAAGATAAAAAGTTAGTTCAGGATAGTAAGGTTGCAAAAGCGGATTTTGTAGCAGCAGATGGGCTGTTAAATAACTTATTTGCCAGTGCTTACGGTTATGTGATTTTCCCCAATGTGGGAAAAGGGGGAATCGGAATCGGGGGTGCGGCAGGAAATGGAATTGTGTATGAAAGGGGAAATATTATAGGCAAAGCAAAACTGACTCAATTAAGTATAGGCTTCCAATTTGGGGGCCAGGCCTACCGGGAAGTGATTTTTTTTGAATCAAAAGCTGACCTTGACCGCTTTAAGGCAAACAAAATTGAATTTTCTGCCCAGGCCTCAGCCGTTGCAGTCACTACCGGTGCCTCTGCCAATGTGAAATATAAGGAGGGAGTATTAATTTTTACACAGCAAAAAGGTGGATTAATGTATGAAGCATCGGTGGGAGGGCAAAAGTTTAACTTTACTGCGTTTTAGTCAGAATTAACTAACAGGTAGTCTCAGTTATCATTTACCCACTCGATCTTTACTTTGCGGCGAAGCAATTCGGTCAATGGCTTTCCTTTTGCATCATAATCTTTCACTGCAATAAAGAATAAGTAAAGAGGAGTTTTAATATTTTTTAGTTTAATAATTTCCTCGGCCTCTGTATGGTATAATTGCCTGATAACTTTTGTACAAACAATTCCTTTATCTCCTAACCCTACTGTTGCCCTGTTAAATGAATGATAGGGCTTATTCTTATCATAAAACCAATATGACCAGCCTGTTTCACTGATATTTAGTTCCTTATTGACATTAAATTTGTCGCCTTCTCTTAACTCCAACAGGTTCAGGTAGGAAAAGTCATCAATACGGCTGGTTTCAGTAAACCGGTAAACAGAATCTTTTATACTGGCAAAAACATATACACCTTCTATCGAGTCCAATGCTATCTGAAATTTAAATGCCTTATTCTTTAAAGTCACATTTGTTTGAAAGTCATTTAATCTAAAAGCTGATTCATCCTGTACAATCCTTATCAACACATTTTTTTCCTGCGAAAAAGAAATAACAGGTATTAAGAGAAACAGCGCAAAGCTTTTTTTCAAATAGGTAATAAGTTTCATTTTTTTTGGTTAAAAGCAAATTTACTCATTTTTTTTCTGTTGAGCTTTTTTAACAATTTTTTGAAATATCTTTTGATAGATAGGGTATTAGGGATAAAGGTTGCTTACGGGCAAACAGGAAGGTGGTCATAAAGCCCGGAAAATAATTTTTCTTTTATTGAAAATTTGTATTTTAGAGTATGAAAAAAATCATAATCAACTGCATCTTACTTACCATTTTATTTATTAGTAAATCCATAGCCCAGACAGGCGGAGAAAAGAAAGGCTGGCCTTCTGTAGAAAGGGCTGGTTTTATTACTGAATGTGTAGCCACTGCCAAAGCTAATATGAGTGAAGATGCAGCTAAATATTATTGTTATTGTATGCAGGAAAAAGTGGAAGCCAAGTATCCTGCTATTGAAGATGCGGCTAAAATAACAAGTAGTGATATGCAGTCGCCGGAATGGCAGCGGGATATCAAAATTTGTCTTAAAGGTGCATGGGGATCAAAAGACCGGTCAAAATTTATGACAGAATGTATCGCCACTGCTTCTGAAAATGTAGGCGCCGAAAAAGCAAAAACATATTGTGAATGCATGCTATTTAAAATTGAAGTAAGATATCCTAACCCGTCAGATGCAGATAAGCTCACAGCAGAAAAGCTTGGCTCACCGGAATGGAAGAAAATAATACAGGGGTGTTTGGATTTTTGATGAAGTAACTCCTGGCTATCTTAATAAAAAAGCTTCATTTTTGATGAAGCTTTTTTTGTGTCCGGGGTCGTGACTACCAGTCTTGTTTCGATATTGTTCCAATGCGGTCAAGTAAATGAGTTGGCAAATACAGTTGGTTCAATATATGTCATAAAGCATATTAATTAAATTGTGACTAACGGACAGGTATGGCTGATGGTTGGGAATTAGTATTCCTTCCGCCGAAACAATTGCTTGCTTTTTGCTAAAGATAGTGCAGCCTTTTTTCGCAATAAGTCAAAATTCCTCCAAAAGATATTTATAGTCTAAT
>JBKJLR010000391.1:0-9478 GCA_046596865.1 Chitinophagaceae bacterium | reverse complement strand
CTGTTTACCTGCAGGATGATTGGGAAATAGGAGAGAAGTGGAAAGTAAATTACGGTCTGCGTTGGAGCAGCTTCACACAAATTGGGCCTTACACGAAATATCTCCGGGATGGCGATGGAAACAAACTTGATAGCACCAGGTACGGCAGTTTTAAACCAGTAAAAACCTATGGTGGCTTTGAACCCCGCATTACCCTACGCTATGCGATCAATGATGAAACATCGGTAAAGGCAGCAGTGACCAGGAACTACCAGTACATCCATCTTGTCAGCAATTCCGGAAATACATTGCCTACCGACCTATGGGTGCCTAGCACATATATTGTAAAACCACAGATCAGCTGGTTGTACTCTGCCGGATTATTTAAAAATTTTGCAGATAACAAATACGAAACATCGCTGGAGCTGTATTATAAAGACATGCAGAACCAGGTGGAATACAAAGAAGGGTACACCCCATCACTCAATGATCCTGAAAATGAATTTGTGTTTGGTAAAGGTTGGAGCTATGGCGCAGAACTATTGGTAAATAAAGTAAAAGGAAGGTTTACGGGTTGGGTAGGTTATACATTATCCTGGACATGGAGAAAGTTTGCAGATCTGAATGATGGTGAAAGATACCCTACTAAATACGACCGCCGCCATGATATGTCGATAGTAGCGAACTATGAAGCCAGCAGGAAATGGAAACTCGGAGCTGTGTTTGTTTACGGCACTGGCAATGCAATTACACTGCCCGAACGTTTCTATATTATTAATGGTGTACTTACCCAGGAATACAGCAAGCTGAACCAATACCGGATGCAGGCTTATCATCGGATAGACTTATCCGCTACGTATACTCCCCTACCAAAGAAAAAACGCAAGGTGACCGGATATTGGGTATTCAGTATCTATAATGTTTATAGCCGTCTGAATCCTTACTTCATTTATTTTGACCAGAGTGGCAGCCCTGCCAATGGCGATGTAAAAGTAGAAGCGAGGCAAGTGTCGTTGTTTCCGATATTGCCTGCAGTAACATGGAACTTTAAGTTTTCAATTCCTGTCCTCTGTTCTGAAAGTTTACGTAACGGGTCAGCTTTCTGGTATAGGTTCATCCAGCTTATTGTCTTTTATAAACTTATCACTTACTTCCCCAAATTCAGTCTGCAGCGCTATTACCTCGGTTAATGCTGCATCCACTTTTTCATGAATATCTGGCAATCTTTTTTCCAGGAGGCTGTTGCCAAGGTTAATATTTTCTGCTTCCAGCTGAGTAATTTTTTTAAGTAATGATGTCTGGCTGTTGGTAATATCTTCCAGTTCACGGATCATTTTATCCATCATTTTCTTTTTTTCGAACTTATCCATAATATAATTTTATTTGGTTAAATGAAATGCAAAAATAATGGAGTAAGATATATATATCAGAAGTTCTTTTGATAAGCTAATTTGAAATTGAGAAAATGGATATGGCCCTTTCTGAAAATAATCACAAGGTTACCTTTTCACTTTCCCGGCAGTTTATCGGATTGCCATAAACTGATCGTAATTTAGTTCTCCTCTCTTACTTCTTTATATATATAAATCAAGGTGACTAGTAGGATGAAAATAAATACATTTCGTTGTTCATTGCCATTTCGATCAAACACAATGAAGCCTGCTTGCGCAGGCTTCATGCTCAAATTCGAATAAGAGTTAATAATTGTTTCCAGCTGTAATTTATGTCAACAAGCCGGATAAATACAATCAACTCTATATTTTTTATGATAGTGAACAACTTTTTTTTTGATAATCATATTTGTTCTTCAATAAATAACGATTGGCAGTAATATGATTGATTCGCCTCAACAATAATATCACTCAATTGACGGAAAATAATCAATACAATCGTTGGCAAAAAAAACAGGGCTTCAAAAGAAAGCCCTGCTAGTTTCAAACATGAAACTGATAAAAAAGCGAATTGGACACTTATTGGACGACGATCTTATTAGTCACACTTACTTTATTTACTTCACTGGAAACTCTCAGCAAATAATTTCCTTTCACTGACAATTCGGGGAACCTGAATTCTTCTATTTGTACTTCACTACTTATGTTTACTTCTTTTGAGGTAATAAGTCTGCCGGAAAGGTCCAATAACTGCACCTGGTACCTGCCTGTTGGCTGCTCAGAAAAAGATAATCTTACTACACCATTTGTAACCGGGTTGGGGTAAACTGCGATGCCATTTTTTAAAATTGTTTCTTCCTGCTGTTCAGTTTTTGCCATAGCATCTGTAATAGATGGTTTGTTTTCTGTCCTGGCTTCGTCTTCTTTTTTCTCTTTCCTTTTCTTATCAAAAGCAAGATTGCCATTGGCCAGGTCAGAGGCATTAAACACATCTGCGCCGGAAGAAACTTTTTCTGCCTGCAGGGTGTTCAGATCAAACCGGTAATAGCCAACAGTTGATTCTGAACTGGCAATGATTACCTTACTTCCTTCTTCCACCATGGCGCCATTAGTACTAAAGCCCTGCGGCAATCCTTTAATAGAACCTTTATGAGTAGCTACTTTGCTTTCTATATTTATTTTAAAAACATTTCTATTGGCAGTCACCAGGTATAAATTACCGGAAGCATCGGCAATCATATCGCCACCGTATCCGCCACCACTGTGTATAGAATATTTTGTATTTACTGCATCATCGGTCAATGTGCCAAGATCAGTAATAGTGGCTTTTTTTCCTGTGGTAAAACGTATCAGGTGGTTACCATCATTGGTCAGGGCATAGCCATCGCCATCTGAAGCTATTACCATCCTGGTAATCTGGTTGGCAACATCACCACCGTATTTTACCGTTCCAAACGCTTCTTCTTCGAAATAATAAATTTTGTTTGTCTTTAGATCAATATAGCGAAGCTGGTTAATATTCATGGGTGTGTAATAAAGCCTGCCATGCTTTTTATCATATGCCATGGCAGCAGAATTGGTAGAAAAAGGTTTGTCGGTGGATACATTCTGCCTGATAGAGATCACCCTTGTGTAGCTATGTACATTATTGTTGTTCGCCTTATCAAGTACCTGATCGAGATTGACAACTTTCTTTTGCGGAGTTATATTTGTGAATGTAGTAGTAGATGTTTTGTTGCCGACCGCATCTTTTTTCACCACAGCTTTTCCCGTTCTTGCATTAAGTGGTTCTGTTTCCTGTTTGCTGTCATAAATAATTTTTACGTCTGCACCAGTTACTACATCAACTAACCGCACATCCCGCCAGCTTCTTCCGCCCTTTTCAGTAGCAGTGATGGCATAGCCTGTTGTTTTTTTGGATGCTTTGTCAGCCTTTTGAGCTTGTAAAGTTGTAAAGACTGAAGTCATTACAAAGAGGAGTAGAATTTTTTGTTTCATCTGTTGATTTTTAGTTTAATAATTAGATCAGATGTTTTCACCCTTTAATTGTCAGCGCAGTTAAAATAAATTGCGCTATTATTTCAGGGGTTAATTGATGCACAGAAAACATTAGTAATGTTAAACTACGATATATTTCGTTGTTACCAAAAAAATAGTGATGAAACCCTTTTTTCAGGTTTGAATGGGCAATAAGAAGGTTTCCTGGAAAGAAAGAATTTTGTGCAAGCACGGACTATGATGGTAAAATTTAATCCCGGAATTTTACTCATCGCTGATCAACCTGCCGCAGAAACCTGGATAGATGGTACGTATGAGCAAATAAAAACCGGGGTTTCAATTCCCGGTTTTAAACAAATAACTGGTTGACCTTATTTACTTGTAGAGTCTTTTGCAGGTTTCATCTTATCGTCCATTGATGGTGGCTGCCCACTCATCATTTTCATCATTTCCCTTGGCTCCATAAATGCCCAATGCTCAACCGCTTTTCCATCTCTGAAGCGAACTACTTCTAAACCTGACATATCATAGGGGCCGGCGGGCATTCCCATGGAACCATCTGAAGTTCCAGTCCAACGCATCCATCCCATTACATATTCATCGTCAGCAAATTCCTTTTTGGTTTCTGTTTTCATATTACTCCCGGCTTTTTTCATCATTACAATCATTGCTTTCAGGCTATCTCTGTTCATATCGCCTTTTTCGGTATGATCCACATAATCGCTGGATATTACGCTGTCGATTTGGGTGACATCGCCGGTCATAAAAGCATTACTCACTGTGTGAAAAACTTCCAGGTTTTTTTTGGCAGCATCGCTCATGCCTCCGCCCCCGGAATCTTTGTCATTGCAGGCAATAAAAAAACAGAGAGTGATTGCGGAAAGAAAAAATAGTAGCTTTTTCATGTTGATGATTATTTGGTTGTTAAATAATGACAGGCTTGTACAGGTCTGATTCAGCTTCACAAAATTATGTGTGAATTCAGAGGGAGAGTAATTAAAGATAAATCAGAAGTTAAGGTAAGCAACCTTATTGAAAATCAGCACTAAAAATTAGGGTGACTTTACTGTCTTCAACGGGTTTTCGTAGATAAACCTTACCATCGCATTTTTTTGTTCATCGGAAGTAAGGTAGAGTTGATAACGTTTCTCACCGGCATTGATAATCATCAAAGCGGTGTTGGGGGGAATGGATCCAAGGTTTTCACCTACCATTATTACTTCCTGCTCCAGCTTGTTGCGATCGATCTTTACATTTATAGAAACGGGTTTTGCTCCAAGGCATTTGTTACTGACCACCGGCATATTATTTACATACACGGAAATAGTATCCCCGTCTATTTGCCCGTTATCATAAAAATCAATTTTTATATTACCTGTATCCACCCTGATTTCTTTTACCAACTCTGCTGTTCTTTTGGTAAGGGTAGGAGGTAGTTTAAGTTCTGGTTTAAATGTCGGCTTATCAAATCTTATCAAAACTATACTGCCGGGGTCGCAGGAAGTTTTACCATCTGTAGCTTTCCCTGTCCAGGTGCCACGGATCTGCTCTTCGGGCCCGGTACCTTTATGATAGGTTAGAGCATACTTTTTTACACAAGGAACACAATCTTCTTTAATCCTGAAAGTAATAATGCCGGTTTCCTGAATGGAGATGATATTGCTATCTCTTTTATAAACACCTTCAAAGTTTTCTTTTACATAATTCAGCGAATCAGAAAAATGGTAAGCTGTTCCAATTATTCTTGTTCCGGCTACCTGTAATTGCAATTCAATATTATAAACAGGGAAGCAGCCTCCGGGAGCCATCACCAATCTCCCTTTCCAAATACCGTTAATATCCTGCGCCTGTGCAAGGCCGGTTATAAAAAATAGGAGTAGTAAAATAATTTGTCGCAACATTATTCAGGAAAAATAGAGGAAAATGAGGAAGCCGCATCGAAATATTACAGAAACGGTTAATCTCCCTCTCCACCTGAGGAGAAGGCAGGGGTGAGGTGATAGCTATTTTGGTTTCTGGTATTTAAAACGGACAACTGCATTTTTCTGTTCAGTGGACGTAATACGTACCTCAAAACGTTGCTCGCCAGATTCAACAATCATCAGCGAAGTGTTGGGCGGAATACGGCCAAGATTTTCGGCTACCATTGTCAACTCATGATCAACATTGTCATCATCGATCTTGAATTTTATAGTAAGTGGAGCGGTCGTCAGCCGTTTGGAAGACAGCATTAATTTATTATCAAGATAAACCGATATAGTATCATCGTCTATTTCACCATTATCATACAACTTCACTGTAACTTCCGGATCTGTTACGGTCAGCACCTTCATCAATTCGCTTGAGCGATTCTTAAGTACTTCCGGTTTGGGAATTACTATTGCCGGGTTAGTTTTTACTACAGGCGGTATATTGATCTTTGTTTTTACGGTATCTGTTTTGGGTTTGGTAACGGATGGAATTGTTTTCGTTATTACCGGTTTATTTACTGGTGGCTTGATAATAACTTCCGGTTTTTTTATTGGAGGTGTATTGGATTTTGTTTTTATAGTATCTTTTTTTATCGGTGCTTTATTAAAAATTACCGGGGCAGTTTTTATTTTTCCCCGTAAAAAAGGTTCAACATAAAAGTCGGAGGTAGCTACCCTTCTTAAATAAACTTTTCCTCCACCGCAATCTCCCCAGCTAAAGCGGTTGGGTTTGTTTTTTACTTCCGGTTTGCCTAAAAAAGTACCTTCAAGAAATTCTTCATTACCTGATTTGGCATAAAACAAATCATAATTCATAATGCAGGCGCCGTTGCCGTCCATATTTTTTATTTCGACAGTTTTGATCTCCCGTATTTTAAGATTATTTGAGCTTTTGTCAAAGCTTCCGGTCATTGTTGCTTTTCCATAGAACCTTACATCGAGGTAGGAATAAGAAACACCGGAGGAAAAAGTGGTAGAAGGAACATTTACCTGGAATTCTAATTTGTATTTTTCCCCCATATCGGTAATAAAATACCCCCTCCAGATACCCGTAAGATTTTGTGCCCGTAAGCTAAGTTGATTTAACGGGGTCAGCAGTAAAAATATAACCAGATATCTGTAGAAAGTCCGCAACATAACAGGGCCAAAACTAATGAATAAGTTCATATTGATTTATTGAACTCCGGCAATAGTTTGTTAATTTTGCCCACCTTAATTTCAGAGAAGTCAATTATTTATGATCAATATTACATTACCGGATGGGGCTGTAAGGCAATACGAAAAAGGAACCACTGCATTGGATGTGGCAAAATCAATTTCAGAAGGATTAGCCAGGAAAGTACTGGCTGCAAATATCAATGGACAGGTGTGGGATGCAACAAGGCCTATCAATGAAGACGCTTCATTAAAATTGCTGACATGGAATGATACAGACGGGAAGAATACTTTCTGGCATTCATCTGCTCATCTGATGGCTGAAGCGGTGGAGCTGATGTTTCCCGGGGTTAAATTTTGGGTGGGGCCCCCTGTTGAGAATGGTTTCTATTACGACATGGATCTGGGTGATAAGAAAATGAATGAAGAAGATATTTCTGCTTTGGAGAAAAAAATGAATGAGCTGGCAAAAAAGAACCACTTCTATGTCCGGCAAGAAATGCCAAAGGATGATGCACTGAAATATTTTACCGAAAAAGGAGATGAATATAAACTCGATTTGCTAACTAATTTAAACGATGGTGAAATAACTTTTTACACACAAGGAAATTTTACAGACCTCTGCCGGGGGCCGCATATTCCCAATACTTCTTTTATCAAAGCCATAAAACTGACCAGCATTGCCGGTGCCTACTGGAAAGGCAATGAGAAAAATAAAATGCTGACAAGGTTATATGGTGTTACCTACCCCTCACAAAAAGAACTGGATGAATATTTGCTGATGGTAGAAGAGGCCAAAAAAAGAGATCACCGGAAATTAGGAAAAGAACTCGGCATTTACACCATGGATGATGATGTGGGCCAGGGATTGATCATGTGGATGCCCAATGGCACAATAATAATTGAGGAACTGGAAAAATTAGCTAAAGAAACTGAGAAGGCTGCTGGCTATAAAAGAGTAGTGACACCACATATCGCTAAGGAAAGTATGTACCTGACCAGCGGACACCTGCCATATTATGCTGACAGCATGTATCCACCGATGGAAATGGATGGAGAAAAGTATTATTTAAGATCCATGAATTGCCCGCATCATCATAAAATATTTGCGGCTGAACCCAAAAGCTACAGGGATCTTCCTTACCGGATTGCAGAATACGGAACAGTATACCGGTATGAACAAAGCGGTGAATTGTTTGGATTGATGCGGGTCCGCTGTCTGCACATGAATGATGCCCATATATATTGTACCAAAGAACAATTCAATGATGAGTTCCGGGCAGTAAATGATATGTACTTGAAATATTTTAAAATATTTGGTATTGATAAATATGTAATGCGCCTTTCTTTACATTCTCCGGAAAAACTGGGGATTAAGTATGTAAATAATCCTGAACTCTGGCAGGAAACAGAAACGATGGTGAGGAATGTTCTGACAGAATCAAATATTCCCTTTGTGGAAGTAAAAGATGAAGCTGCTTTTTACGGGCCCAAAATCGATGTTCAGATTTTCAGCTCCATTGGCCGGGAATTTACATTAGCCACCAACCAGGTTGATTTTTCGCAGGGAAGAAGTTTTAAGCTGGAATATACAGACCAGTCCAACAAAACTGAAACACCATTAATTATCCACCGGGCACCTTTAGGCACTCATGAACGTTTTATTGGTTTTCTGCTGGAAAAATATGCCGGTAAGTTTCCATTATGGCTGGCGCCAGTTCAGGTGAAGGTGCTGCCCATTAGCGATAAGTTCATGGAATATGCAAAATCTGTTTCAGATAAACTGAAAAAATCAGATATTCGTTGTGAGGTGGATGACAGAAACGAAAAGATCGGAAAAAAAATACGGGACACCGAGTTGATGAAAGTGCCTTATATGCTGGTGGTGGGGGAGAAAGAAATGAACGAAAATAAAGTGGCAGTAAGAAGACAGGGAAAAGGCGATGTAGGTGTGAAAGACGTTGATGAGTTTATAAGTGATGCGGTGAATGAGATCATTGAGCGGAGAGAATAATAGAATCTATACTACCCATATTCAATATTGAAAAACTTAATTTAAAATTGAATAGTGGAAGTTGAAAATTGAGTATTTTTAATGAAAGCCTCAAACCCCTGTAATGAGGATTTAATAACAAAAAATATATACTCCCTCAGGGTGGGGGTTAACTAAAAAAAGTAAATGGCAGTACCACAAAAACCCGGAGGCGGGTTCAGCAGACCACCAGGCGGCGGAGCCTATAAGCCCGGCGGTGGTGGATTCAACAAAGGCGGTTTCAGGGGCAGATTTGTTCCCCGTAAAGAAGCAGAACATCGTATCAATCATTTTATCAGGGTGCCACAGGTCAGGTTGGTGGGTGATAATGTAGAAGCCGGGATCTTTGATACCCAAGTAGCACTAAAGATGGCACAAGACCAGGCATTAGACCTGGTGGAAATTTCTCCGACAGTTGATCCCCCTGTTTGTAAAATCATTGACTACAATAAATTCCTCTACGATAAGAAGAGAAAGGAAAAAGAGATGAAGGCCAAGAGCAAAGTCTCTGAAGTAAAGGAAATTCGTTTTACTCCCAACACAGACGATCATGATTTTGACTTCAAAGCCAAACATGCAGTTGAGTTTTTAAAGGATGGCAACAAAGTCAAAGCCTATGTGCAGTTCAAAGGCCGTGCTATTCAATTTCAGGATAGAGGTCAGTTATTACTTTTGAAGTTTGCAGAACGGTTGGCTGAAGTTGGCATACTGGAAAGCATGCCGAAAATGGAAGGACGAAGGATGCTTGCTATGTTTGCTCCGAAAGGAAAGAAAAAAGGATAAACATTTTTTCCCAATTATATAACCCATCCTGCCCGGTCAGGATGGGTTCTTTTTTTAATATATATCCGGTTTATCAACCTATTTTAACCGTTGATACAAAATCCGCTAATAACAGATGGTGAACCGCCGCTTTCCGTATCTTGACCCACTATAACTAATAAAAAATGAAG
>JBKJLR010000227.1:0-3925 GCA_046596865.1 Chitinophagaceae bacterium | reverse complement strand
TTATCGCAATAAATAGGACTTTTCCATCCACTGGCCCAGGTAAAGGGTTGTTCCGGATTTAATTTTATGGCGTTAACTTGAAGAAGTTTTTCGGCAACTGCTTTGGCATCGGTCATTGTGTAAAGGTACAAGGTGCAAGGAACAAGTTCTTAAAGCAAAAATTTTTCGCCTGAGAAATAAATGTTTATAAATTCAAGAATAAAGTCAGACTATGTCGAAGGAATTGGAAGACCGGTTTCATAACTATGCAATAGCAGTTCGGGATTATTGTACTAAAGTAAAATGGAACATCATCAACCAGGAATATATTAAACAGGTAATTCGTTCCAGCGGCTCGGTTAGTGCCAATTATACGGAAGCTTCTGACGATTTAGGCAAAGCTGATGAGAAAATGAAAATAAAAATTGCAAGAAGAGAAGCCAAAGAGACAATAAAATGGATTGATTTAATTATGACATACGAAAACACGGATTTAGAAAAAGAAAAAGCAAGACTTATGGATGAAGGAGAACAAATCCGAAAAATTTTATCCGCAATAATCAACAAGTTGGGAGGTTAGGGGAAATCATTAATGTTAGGGTTCTCTTGTGTCTTGACCCTTGTTCCTTTTTTTGTTTCTTGTGCCTTGCACCTTGTACCTTGTACCTTATATGTATGTAAAAATTTATTTCAACGACAAACCTCTTTTTCTCTGCGATACCGTGGATGAAACGATTCAGCCCTATATTCATCATGATGATTCCATATTTATTGATGAATTGAACAGTCATACAATAAAATCCATGATACATGAGATGCAGTTAGCGAAAGTGCATGCCGGGGTTTTCTATCACCCAAACCTGGAAGAATTGATGAAAGCTTTTACTAAAAAATTTACCCTTGTACAAGCCGGCGGCGGGTTGGTACAAAATGAAAAAAAAGAAATGCTCCTTATTTTCCGGAGGGGAAAGTGGGATTTACCCAAAGGTAAACTGGATAAAGGCGAAAAACTGGAAGACTGTGCTGTAAGAGAAGTGGAAGAAGAAACAGGATTACAGAAAATAAAATTGTTATCCCCGCTTATGATTACTTATCATACGTATAAAGAAGGCGCAAGATTTATATTGAAAGAATCGCATTGGTACAATATGAAAGTAAGTGGTGTGCAAAAATTAGTGCCGCAAACCGAGGAAGATATTCATGAAATAAAGTGGGTGAAAGCAGGCAATTTGAAGCCTTACATGAAAAATGCTTTTCCTTCGGTGGTGGATGTTCTGGAATTGTTTGTAAAAAAATGACAGGTTACATTATTCCTTGCCGGGCAATTAAAAAAACTTTATTTCTTTCGGAGAATTATAGCCATTGTCAACCGGCTTACACAAACCAATTTCTCTGCATCATCATATATTTTTATATCCCAGACATGAGTGCTGGCTCCAAGGTGCAACGGTGATGCTACGCCGGTAACAAATCCTTCCCTGGCACTGCGGATATGATTAGCATTTATCTCTATACCCACACAAAAAAATTTGGAATGATCGATCACCATCGCAGATGCTACCCCGCCAATTGTTTCCGCCAATACACAGGAGGCTCCGCCATGCAACTGGCCATAAGGCTGTCTTGTACGATGATCCACGGGCATTGTTGCTTTCAGGTAATCTTCCCCGAATTCGGTTAACTCTATACCCAGGTATTCACTCATAGTGCCTTTACCAGGTTCCATAAACTCTTCAATGGATAATTCCTTATTAAACCAAATACTCATCGGGCTTATTGGGATAATGATTTAAAAACAACTTCAGGAAGAAAATGACTGGCATCACCACCATTCCTGATAATATCTCTTACAATAGTAGAAGCTACCGAAGTATATTTAGGTTCTCCGGTCAGAAAGACTGTTTCAATACTCCGGTCTAATGTACGGTTGGCATCAGCAATTGTTTTTTCATATTCAAAATCGCTGACATACCTGATTCCCCTCAGGATGAAATGAGCACCGATTTTTTTACAAAAATTAATTGTCAATCCTTCGTATACCGCCCCCTCCACCCTTTCTTCATCTTTATAAATTTCTTTGATCCAGCCTAATCGCTGTTCGTCAGAAAACATCGGCACTTTGGCAGTGTTTAATCCAATACCCACTACAATTTTATCAAACAGTGGTAATGCCCTGTTAATGATATCTACATGACCGAGAGTAAGTGGGTCGAACGTGCCGGCGAAAAGACAAATCCTGGGCATAAAGAAGTTTGAGGTTGTTTAAATTCAAAAGACCAATAGTTCTTTGTTCACCTGTCATTAAAACCCGGTAGCTATCGGATTTAAATATCAGACCTGGAACATTATTCAATTATTTCTATTTGCTAAAAGATACAGCACAGCCATCCTCACTGCCACACCATTTTCTACTTGCTGCAAGATAATGGATTGTTTAGAGTCAGCCACATCACTGTCAATCTCCACTCCTCTGTTGATGGGTCCCGGATGCATGATGACGATCTCTTTATGCAAACTATCCAGCAGGTTCCTGTTGATGCCATAAGCGAGGCTATATTCCCGAAGTGAAGAAAACAATACCTGGTTTTGTCTTTCTAATTGAATCCGCAAAACATTGGCTACATCACACCATTCTAATGTTTCTTTCAGATTATAATTCACATTGACTCCTAATGCTTCGGCGATATATTTAGGAATTAATGTAGGCGGACCGCAAACGGTTACTTCAGCTCCCATTTTTTTCAACAGGTAAATATTACTCTGTGCTACCCGGCTGTGCATGATATCGCCGATGATAGCAACTTTTCTTCCCTCTAACGTCCCTGTTTTTTCTTTAATGGAAAAACCATCCAGCAACCCTTGTGTAGGATGCTCATTGATACCATCACCTGCATTGATGATAGCTGCCGGAATGTGTTGCGCTAAAAAATGCGGGGCACCACTTGCACTGTGCCTCATCACCACCATATCCACTTTCATCGATAAAATATTGTTGACTGTATCTAATAATGTTTCCCCTTTCGAAGCAGAAGAAGAGGATGCAGCAAAATTGATGGTATCGGCGCTTAATCTTTTTTCGGCCAGTTCAAAAGAAAATCTTGTACGGGTGGAATTTTCATAAAAAAGATTCACAATGGTAACATCTCTCAGTGATGGAACTTTTTTAACCGGTCTTTGTAAAACTTCTTTGAATTGCTCTGCAGTGGAAAGAATAAGGGAAATATCTTCTTTGGTGAGGTTTTTAATGCCGAGCAGGTGTCGAGTAGATAGTTGCATTAAAAAGCGAAATTAAAGGTTTTAGCCATACCTGCCCGACTACTTCAAAAGAAATATTGGGGTCAGGCGGGGATTACACAGATTTCCACAGATTAAATACAAAAAACAGTTACTGGCTTATCAGCACCACTTCTTTATTCACCAGTTTCACCTTATCTGTTTTATTTGTTTCTACTGTTACACCCACATAATCAGCCTGTATCGGAAACTGGCGGTGTTCTTTTCTGTCAATCAAAACACACAGTTCTACTTTGGCCGGACGGCCATAGTCCAGCAATACATCCAATGCTGCTTTAATGGTGCGGCCGGTAAACAATACATCATCTATCAGCACCACTGTTTTATTTTCTATGGCAAAAGGGATGTTCATTGTATCAGGTGTCAGGATTTCCTTGCGGATATCGTCCCGGTAAAAAGTGATGTCTAACTGACCGTATTGAATTTTCTGCAGCGAGTTTATTTTCTGAATGGCTGAAACAATATCATTACCAACCACTACACCGCCTTGCTGAATGCCGACAAATACTACATCATTCATCTCAACATGGATTTTACTCAACTGATCGGCCAGTTGATTTACTGTTGCAGAAAGTTGTTGTGATGAAAGGAGAACCTGCATTAATCTTGTTTTGTTATGAAGTTACACACTGCTTTATTTTTTGCCCATTAT
>JBKJLR010000143.1:0-2690 GCA_046596865.1 Chitinophagaceae bacterium | reverse complement strand
TCTAAACCAACGAGCACACCAATACGGTAAGCACCATGAATATAAGAAGCCACATACGGAGCTTCTACTCTCACATATTTTGTAATACCTATTTTCTCACCAATAGAAGCCAGCTTATCATTAATAAGATCAGCTACTTTGGCTCCATTTACCATTGATTCATTCAGTTCTTCCACTGTTTTCACATTACCGGCAATAGCCGCATCAGCAATACCCTGCACCATGGCGATGAAGTCAGTATTCTTGGAAACGAAATCAGTTTCGCAGCTTACACACACAACTATACCTGTTTTATTATCAGCCGTTGTTTGTGCAATGACCACACCTTCTTTTGCTTCACGGTCGCTTCTCTTGGCCGCTACTTTCTGTCCCTGCTTGCGCAACCAGTCAATTGCTGCCTCAAAATCACCGTTTGTTTCTGTTAATGCCTTGCGGCAATCCATCATACCTGCACCAGTAGCCTGGCGAAGTTTGTTTATGTCCTGTGCACTTATAGTTGCTGTGCTCATATTTAATAAATTAAAAATTAATAATTAGGAATTAATAATTCTCTTCTACGGTTAGTTGGCTTTTACTCTTCGTCAAGGTCCAATAGATGAACAATAGGAATGCAGTCGGGGTCTATAACGATAAACTACAAACCCGAAACCACAAACTGTTCTTATCTCCTTCCTCCACCCGGGCCTCTGTTGCCACCGGGTCCACCAGTAGTACGGCGTCTTTGTCCACCTGCAGCACCACCAGCACCTGGACCGCCAGCACCACGACCACCACGACCGCCACGGCCACCTTCTGCCTGTGCTTCAGCTTCTAATCTTGCAGCTCTCTTTTCTGCCTCATCACTCACTGTATCATCTACATCCTCATCTTTAGCAGCTTGTCTTTCAGCAAGACCTTCAGCAATGGCAGCTATAATATAGTTAACGAGAATGGCAATTGATTTAGTAGCATCATCATTAGCAGGTATTGCAAAGTCAACTTTATTGGGATCACAATTAGTATCTACCAGGCCAAATGTCTGAATACCCAAACGTTTTGCTTCCGCCAGTGCAATATGTTCATGACCTATATCTACAATGAACAAAGCAGCAGGTACACGGCCCAATTGAGCAATGCCACCCAATACTTTTTCCATCTTTTCTTTATCACGGCTTAGTGTCAAACGTTCTTTTTTAGTAACGCTGTCGAAAGAACCGTCTCCCAGCATTTTCTCAATGCTCTGCATTTTCTTTACACTCTTACGAACCGTGTTGAAGTTGGTTAACATACCACCCAGCCAACGTTCAGTTACAAAAGGCATGTTTACTTTCCTGGCAGATTCATTTACTATGTCTTTTGCCTGCTTCTTGGTGCCTACAAACAAAATCTTTTTACCACTGCGGGCAATCTGTTTCAGGGCAGCAGCAGTTTCCTGCAGGCATTCCACCGTTCTGTTCAGGTCAATGATGTGAATACCTTTCTTTTCAGCAAAGATGTAAGGTAACATCTTGGGGTTCCACTTCTTCTTCAGATGGCCAAAGTGTACACCTGCTTCCAGAAGTTGCTGTTGTAGTGAAGTATTATTTTCCATTTTTCTTTTGTTGTATAATTTTTTAATATTAGTTGCGAGTTTTGAGTTGCGAGTTACGAGACTTTAACTCGTAGCTCATAACTAGTAGCTCGTAGCTTTCCTTAACGTTTAGAGAACTGGTAGCTCTTTCTTGCTTTTTTATGACCGAATTTCTTACGTTCAACAGACCTGGGATCCCTTTTCAATAATCCGGCTGCTTTTAATGCAGGGCGAAAATCAGGATTCATTTCTACCAGTATCCTGGAAATACCAAGCATCGCTGCTTCTGCCTGACCTTTAACACCACCACCCGTTGCGTTGATCTTTACATCAAACTTGCCAATGGCATCAATTGTTTTAAAAGGACGTTCTACCTGGTTTTGTAAATAGACCAGGGGAAAATAAATTTTGTAGTCTTTTTCGTTTACGACAATGCTGCCTTCTCCTTTGGAGAGAAATACTCTTGTGACAGCTGCTTTACGACGACCAATACCGTTTCTTTGCTTTTCCATTTTTTAGTTTTTAGAATTCAGTACTTAGTATTCAGATACTATCTTCAGTTGATACACTGTCTTATTGCTCAATACTAAGTACTCAATACTGTTTTAGAATTTTAATTCTTTAGGTTGTTGTGCCGTATGCGGATGGTTAGAACCAACGTATACAAATAATTTTTTGTACATCTTGCGGCCTAATCGATTTTTTGGCAACATCCCTTTAACTGCTCTTTCAACAATCACTTCGGGTCGGCGATTGATAAGGATCCTGGCCACTTCTTCTTTACGACCGCCGGGATACCCGGTGAAGTGGTCATAAATTTTCTGATCAAGTTTGTTACCGGTTAATACTACTTTTTCGCAGTTAGTGACAATGATATAGTCACCTGTGTCAACGTGGGGAGTATAGTATGCTTTGTTCTTACCGCGAAGTATCGCAGCAATCCTGGCACACATACGTCCAACGGTTTGATTAGTACCATCTACAATGTACCAGGTACGTTGTACGGTAGCCTCGTTCGCATGTTTTGTTGTGAAATGTAATTTACTCATTTTGATTTCTGTTTAGTGGCCGCCGCTATCCCGGCAGGCCGATTTTTAAATGGACGGCGAAGGTAAGTTTGTGAAAAGCTTAAACCTAAAAA
>JBKJLR010000276.1:0-3044 GCA_046596865.1 Chitinophagaceae bacterium | reverse complement strand
AGAAAATTCAACAAACTGGCCTCCCGTGTAGTTTGTTGCCAGCACATTATTTTGAAGGACGATTCCAAAGGGTCCACCATATGTATTATTTGGACATTGCAAACCCGTGTAGTAGGTACCTGCTGTTTTTGGTATTATTGAGGCATAACCATATTGCGCGCCATTATAGGCGCCATCAAACTGGCCTGTCCAGGAAAATTGCGCAGGTGTGATAGACATGGTAGAAACATGCACCCAGATCCTTGCTTCAACAGATGTGAGCGAAGAACTCTGGTAAGCTGCATTGAAAATAATATCGCCCGGTACGGTTACATTACCTGCCGCATTCAATTGCCAGCTGGTATGACCTGCGTCGGGACCATAGTTATAAAATTTTCTTGATGGACGATCATAATAAAGATCTGTCTGGTACATTTCAAAATCGAAATAGCGGTTACCAGTTGTGTTATCTAGTGAAAGAGCACCAAACATCCATAAAGAATCATAGGTATTAGGTCCTGCCCTTCTAATATGAAGGAACATATCAAGTATGTCATTTTTGTCTGGGATACCCTGTGAAACAGGACAACTCCAGTCGTTTGGATTATCCCCATTTTTATTACCACCCGATGCAAATACAGTACTATCGTCGCCATGATAATCGCGTATCATGATAGCATCCATTAAGAGGCGATTATTTACAACGCTGTATTGCGGGTATCTCATATTCCGGTAAAAAGGCTGGGTTCGGGAAGAGGGAACAGTACTATATCTGGATAGTATGCCAGCTGCACCTGTTGTATCGATTACAAATCTGCCTGTGTCTGCAACACCAGATCTTAGATTAAACCAATCATCATTGGCCAACTGTACGAAAGAGTTAAAGTAATGCGATCTCAGTTCGCCATCCACACCAAATGCCGCTTTGATTTGGGGCGTCGTAATTTGAGAGCTGGCATTTAAATGAATTAAAAAATTTGCGAGAATAATAAGTCTAATTGTTTTCATAGGTCCACCGTTTAAATGGGGAATGGGATATTTAGGATATTTCTTAAATGGAAAAGAGAGGTGGGCTCTTATCCATTTTTAAATTTTCTACATTAACGCAGACGTACCTGTACACAACATATTTCGGAGACAAACGCTACGCTGCTTCCATTCATAGCAACAACCCGGTAATTAATTACACCCGGATAGACCGTGTCATCGACGAACCCGTAAGAACGTGCATTGTTACAGCCGACGTCGAAAATGTTTTCCCAGGTTGCATACTCATCAGGAAATTCGTAGGTACGTTGCAATACAAAACCAGTAATTCCCTGGTTGGAGCTTACACCCCAGCTTGCCGCAATACCGGATCTTCCCTGCCGATGAGTACGAAAAAAAGAAAAATTTCCAGCAGGTTTTTTTACAATGCAATCTGCCGGAGGTTTCGGTTTGATTGTACCAACACGCTCAACCCATGATACATTCAAGACCATAATCAGCGTGGAAACAAAGAGAATTTTAGTTTTCATAGTAAAAGATTTATAAATTAAAACTATACAATGGCTATGGCGCTTGCAAGGTATTTTTATATCTATTTACCCTCAGAAAAATAGCTAAAAAAAAATAAGTATTAACCAGTATAAGAGAGATGATTTGCTTACGTGTTAATCCTTTCATAAATCAGTTATGCACAGTATTTACCCTATTTAACCACTTAAGAAATTACCCATTAGAAGCTGGTCAGCGCTTATGCTGGCCGGAATTGATTATTTTTACTAATCATTATTTATTATGAGTGAATCAAAACCGGTAATTGGCATTAGTTGCGGAGATCTTAATGGTATAGGCATTGAATTAATAATAAAGGCTTTTTCGGATAACAGGATACTTGATCACTGCACTCCCGTACTTTTTGCTTCAAATAAGCTGCTTAACTTTTATAAGAAAGTTGTTCCTGAAATCAATTTTAATTATGTAGTTACCCGCGAGTTCGATCGCATCAGTCCCAAACAACTAAATCTTATCAATTGCTGGGAAGAAGAAGTCGTTATAAGTCCTGGCGTTTTAAATGAAACCGGGGGTAAATATGCTGTTCTTTCATTACAAGCCGCAGTTGCTGCATTAAAAGATAGAAACATCGATGGCCTGGTAACTGCTCCTATCCACAAAAAAAATATTCAATCTTCTACATTTAGCTTTACCGGCCATACTCCTTATCTCAAACATGAGTTTGGCGTTCATGACGTCGCAATGATGCTATGTGCAGATAATTTCAGGGTAGCGCTTGTAACAGAACATGTACCCGTTGCAGAAGTTGCTAAACATATAACTAAAGAAGCGATCTTAAGTAAATTGCAACTTGTTAACCAAAGTCTTCACCGTGATTTTGGAATTGATAAACCACGCATAGCAGTCCTGGGCCTTAATCCGCATGCAGGCGACGAAGGGTTGGTTGGTACAGAAGAAGAATTAATAATCAAACCTGCAATTAAAGAGGCCAAGAATCAAAATATACTGGCGGTAGGACCCTATAGTGCCGACGCATTTTTTGCGCGACGCAGTTTTGATAAGTTTGATGCAGTGCTGGCCATGTATCATGACCAGGGACTGATTCCTTTTAAAGCACTCGCCATTGGTGAAGGAGTAAACTTCACGGCTGGTCTGCCTTTCGTAAGAACGTCACCCGATCACGGCGTTGCATTTGATATAGCGGGTAAAGGAATTGCAGACATAAGCTCTTTTGTTTCTTCTATTTTTGAGTGTATAGATATTATACGACGAAGAAATGAATATGATGAGAATCGGAAAAACCCATTAAAGAAAATTACTTCCGCAATGCTGGCTAACGCAAAGGATGAAATTATAGAAGAAGCAGGTTGAATTAAGATATGATGCTCAATGAGTTTAACACCTGAATATAACGGTTAGGTATATATGCTTTTTAAAATAATCGTAATTATCCTATCCTGGTGTATTAACATATTTACTCACGTAGTTGTCCCAAAATCACATTAATACTTTAAACTTTCCACAATAAAAGTTATGAAGTTCCGGAAGCGCTTTATACATTTATGACG
>JBKJLR010000243.1:0-3629 GCA_046596865.1 Chitinophagaceae bacterium | reverse complement strand
CAGGTTGTGTTTTATACTGATCCGTTTTTTCTCCGGCTGCCCGGGTGGCAGGCGTTACTCCTTGCTGTGGTTCGTTAGTTTTAGTAACAGTAACATCATCAGTATTTGTATTACCTGCTAGAGCTTTTGTTTCATTAGAAGTACTATTGAGGTTATTCTCTTTATTATTGGAAACATTTTCATTTATTTTTTTCTTCGGTTGGGAGTCACCCGGTTTAATTTCAGAAACCGGCGTTGATATATTACCTGTTGCACGGGTTGCGGCAGTAGTGGTATCTGTTACTTTACTATCTTCTTTTGTTGTCTCTGCCTGTGCTATATCACCTGATTTTTTATTGAACCCAAACTGGTAAATAAGAATACCTGCTCCGGCAATAAATGCAACAAGGATTGCGGCCCGCAGTATTTTAAAAGAATTACGGGGGGCAGTATTTATCGGAATTATTTTCGCTCCTTCCGTTTTCTCCGCCAATCTTTTTTTAAGTTCAGCCATATCATTGGCTGCATTTACTCCGGCAACACCATAGCCTTCCAGTGCATCTGCAAGGAAGGGATCGTCAAAGGCAGCTTTTTCAATATCATGCATTTCTTTATTAGAGAGCAAACCTTTGTGATACTTTTCAATATCAGCGGCGGTAAAATGTTTTATGTTATTATCGTTTGCCATACCCCTAACCCCTAAAAGGGAATATTATAGTTTGTTTTTTGTGTAAAATCATTACAAAAATATTATTTCTCTATTTTTAGGATACAAAACTCTCAACCCTCAACCTTCAACTCAGTCTTCTCCATGCAAATCTTCAAATTTCTTCTTCCATTCTGAATCATGCTTCTCACCTGGTTCCATTCCTGACCGGTTATTTCTACTATTTCATTATAACATTTCCCATCTAAATAAAAGGGTTTTATCGTTTCCCGTTGTTCTTCTACCAATGTGCCGAGACAGTACTCCATCTTTTTGAAATTCTCCTCTTTTTCCAGCACACCATCTAGATGCACATCTTCTTCCGATTGCACAAGCTCTGTTTTAAACTCAACGGTTCTCATGTTCTTCGGAGTTCGTAGCTGCATCAGGCAATGGTTTTTGGCTACCTGGTGCAACCAGCCTTTAAAATTGTCCACCTCATGCTTTTTCAATTTTGGTACCAGTTCTTCAAATATCTGCATCACGCTGTCCTTGGCGGTCTCCGGTTCTTTATAATATTTCAGGCAAACTCCATATACCAGGTCCATATATCGTTGATAGAGTTCGCCGAGTACAGCCATATCACCTGACTCCTTGTACAGGGCTACCAGTTCTTTATCGGTTAGTGACCTCGCCACAGGCGAGAGGGGTATGTTCTTTATAAAAGCCAACGGGTAAAATTAATGAATAAAAATTTATGAAGCCAGCTTCAGTAACACAGATGGTCGTCCCTTGCAAATGTATCCTGAGCGAATCGAAGGACACACTTTTACGGCATATCGCTACTTGGTTTATCGAAGTTTCATAAAACCTCACCCCACAATAATTCCGAAGAATGTAAACTCGATTTCCCTCTCTTTTAAGGGGAGGGGGTGGAGAATCTTTAAATAAAATGAATAGTAGTGGGTGAGGTTTATGCAATCAATAAAATACCCGCATCAGGGTATCTAAACACATTATATGAAACGTATACTTATCCTCATTACGCCGGTCATTCTCATCATGCTGGCATTCCGTCCTATCAAATCACATACTATTACAGGAACCATAACGGACGAAAAGGGCAGTCCTGTGGCAGGAGCATCCATCAGAATAAAGGGAACTTCAGCAGGCGCCAGTTCAATTTCCGATGGCACTTATAAAATAGTAACTGGAAATAAGAATGCAACCATGGTGATTGCTGCTGTGGGCTTTATATCAAGAGAAGAAAAAATAAATGGCCGTTCTGTTGTAAACATATCACTTGCTGCAGATAACAAAACTATGCAGGAAGTAGTAATAACGGCAACCGGCCAAACCCGCCATGCAAAACTGCTGGGCTATAGCAGTCCGCTTTCAGGCACCGTCTCAGGTGTTTATGTACAGGGCGATATAAGTTCTTATTACAGGGATCAGGATGGTGTAAAAGAAGATTTTAACAGGGAAGGGTACGACAAGATTACGGAGAATAAATTTTTAAAAGTTTCCGATAATCCCCTTTCTACTTTTTCCATTGATGTGGATGCAGCTTCTTATAGTAATGTGCGGAGGTTTTTAAACCAGGGCCAATTGCCACCAGCCGGTGCCGTTAGAATAGAAGAAATGGTTAACTATTTCCATTATGAATACCCGCAACCCGCCAGTGATCAGCCTTTTTCCATTAATACAGAAATTTCTGATGCACCCTGGAATAAAAATCACAAACTGGTTTTAATTGGTTTACAGGGAAAGAAAATACCAACCGAAAATCTTCCGGCATCCAATCTTGTTTTCCTGATCGATGTATCCGGCTCTATGCAGGGCCCTGAAAGAATAGGGCTGGTAAAAGCGTCAATGAAAATGCTGGTGGATCAATTAAGAGAGCAGGATAAAGTATCCATCGTAGTATATGCCGGTGCAGCAGGATTAGTATTGTCACCAACAAGCGGCGCTGATAAAATAAAAATAAAAGATGCGATCGATAAACTGGAAGCCGGTGGTTCTACTGCCGGAGGTGCAGGCATCAAACTGGCATATAAAACAGCAAAGGAAAATTTTGTAAAAGGGGGAAACAACCGGGTTATTCTTTGCACTGATGGTGACTTTAATGTTGGTGAAAGCAGTGATGATGCGATGGAACATTTGATTGAAGAAGAAAGAAAAAGCGGGGTATTCCTCACAGTGCTGGGGTATGGTATGGGAAATTACCAGGATGCCAAAATGCAGAAACTGGCAGATAAAGGAAACGGTAATCATGCTTATATAGACGGCATTACTGAGGCAAAAAAAGTATTGGTGAATGAATTCGGCGGTACCTTATTCACTATTGCAAAGGATGTGAAGTTACAGGTTGAATTTAATCCTGCTAAAGTACAGGGCTATCGTTTAATAGGATATGAGAACAGGATGCTGGCTAAAGAAGATTTTAATGATGATAAAAAAGATGCCGGTGAACTCGGCAGCGGTCACACCGTAACAGCATTATATGAAGTGATACCGGTAGGAGTGAACAGCCATTTTTTAAAGAATGTAGATTCCTTAAAATATCAGAAGAATATAGTTCCTCTCAGTAAATCTTCGCAAACAGACGAAATACTGACTGTTAAGTTCCGCTACAAAGCACCTGATGGTGATGTAAGTAAACTGATCGAACATCCGGTAAAAGACAAACAAATTCCGATCGCCACAACCTCAGACAACTTTCGTTTTGCTGCATCAGTAGCACAATTTGGCATGTTGCTTCGTAATTCAGAGTTCAAATCAACTTCTTCTTACAGTGATGTACTGAACCTTGCCCGTAAAGCAAAAGGTAACGATGAAGAAGGTTACCGGTCTGAATTTGTAAGATTAGTTGAAAGTGCACAAATGCTGGCCAAAGGAAAACCGGAACTAAAAGATAATGGTGATACAGATGAAGACGAAGAGGAGTCTATGCCTGTAAGTAAACACAAATAACTAATCATTTAACAGCCGGTTAGTGATACGG
>JBKJLR010000066.1:0-4414 GCA_046596865.1 Chitinophagaceae bacterium | reverse complement strand
CGCAAACCTCTCCGCAGTAGGCAATATCATCGTCCTCGTGTAACATACATTCATTATAACATTCACGACAAAATAGAAAGCAATCAAATACATTTTTTTGAACAGTTACCGGATTGCTAATGAAGTTAGAAACGATAGAGAGACATGATTCAGCACAGTCACGACAGGTCTGCAACAATCTTTCTTGTGGAAAAAGCTTACTCTGTTCTGTATGTACGCTTGCTTCACACAATAACCAGGTGTTCATACATATTTTGATGTAATTGTTAGTTTGTCGGATTGTCATCATATTTTGTTTTTTTACATGAGGATGTCTCAAAAGTCAGATTGATTGTCATATTGAGTTTATCGAAATATTGATAATCAATCTGTTTACCATCGACATCTTTCGACAAGCTCAGGATGACATGGCTTTTGCGACAGCCTCATGTAATATTTTATGCTGATTTGGTATCCCGCATTCCTTTTATTTTATCATGCGATCTTTTCAACTTTTCTTTCTGCTCAGTAATGAGGGTTCTGATTTCTGCAGGAAGATCATCTTCTTCCAAGCCTGAGCTATAAGCTCTTTGTGCCGCATCTTCTCCAAATTCGCAAGAATCAAGTATAGCTTTGCGATTATGACCGGTAACTACAGCCTTTACATCCATCCACACTCTGTAAATTTTTCCCCTTTTGGTTGTGCCTTCTGCAGGTTCTTCACCGGTAGTAGTTACATGTTTTCTTAAGTCAGAAGCATACATTCTGCTTTCGTTGGCCATTTCAGTAAAAATAGATCGGAGGTCGGCATCTTCAGATTTTGTTTCTTTGGCAGCTTTTTCATACCCTTCTATCCGGTCATTATTGATTTCTATCAAATCATTAAGAACCTCTGCTACATTTTCATTTTTTTCCATGACACATTTTTTAATTTAAAAATAAATTTTACAAATAGAATAATTGTTCTGCAATTGAAACGGGAAAATCATGCCAGTATATTAACCCAGGTTAGTATTTATTTTATGGCATCCAGTTGAACGTTTTTTGTTATTGAAAGGCACATCGTAAAAAAAACAGCATCAAAATGTTCTATAAATGAGGAATTTTTTGCACAAGGTTCCCCACATTTTGTTATAAAGCCAAGAAAAAAAATTGGTATCAGATTTGGATTATCTATGAAAATATTGTTGTATGACAAGCGATCCCAACCTCCAATTTATTACCGGTAAAATAGCCACACTCCGGTCTGCTGTTATGTATAGTATGAGTAATAGCCTGGTAAAACTGCCCAATGATATTGTTACCTTTTTGAAAGTAGATGAAGATGGTCAGCTATGGTTTTTATCGCACCTTCCTTCTCAATCACTCAACGAATGTGAACAGGTGTTTCCCGTACGATTGCATTTCTTCAGAAAGGGTTACGATTTTTTTGTGGAAGTAAGTGGTAAGGCAACAATAATGAACAACAGTTTTTCAGATAACTCTTTTAATACACCCGGTTTAGATAATAGAAAAAGTGTTCTTATCAAAATGACCATGAGTAATATTGAGTACACAGAACCACATGCCAATAAAAGTAAAACGAAGATTGAACAACTGGCGGGTAAATGTTATCAATGGATGCTCAGCAACCTGGGCCTTCACCATTCCTCCGGGTCAGTATTTGATAAAATGCATCAATCCCATTAAAATTTATGAATAAAAAATTACATCTTATCCGTCAAAAAATAGAAACTATGCGCTATGGATTGCTGCGTCTGAGCGAAGGAGTTGAGCAACAAACCATGGAAGTGAGTACATCGGTGAACGACGATCACCTGTTGAATTGTATCATTAAATCGGACACAGGTCTTTTATTAAACCGGGAAGTTGCTTTTATACAAAAAAAGGGAAATGATTATTTATATGTATCAGGTCGTATTGATGATGAAGTTGAAAATACCTGCAAAATAGTTTCTTTAAGAATTATAAAGGCTTGTTGGTTTACTCAGAAAAAAAGAGGAAGTGTAGTGTGGTTAAAAGAAAAATACATATATGAAAACCCTGAGAAAATCATTGAATTGGCCTCCTAGTTATTGACAAATAAATTTGGCATAGTTTTTCAATATATAAATAGTTCTCTTTAAAAATATATTCAACGGCAAGCCTGCGAATATGTTTATAATTATCCAGGTTGGACAAAACTGGCATGGATAAATTTCTAAAGAGAATAAAAGGGTTTTGGTTAACACCAGAGCCCTTTGTTTTTACACTACTGGTTGGCTGTTGTTTCTTTCAGACGTATAATTTGAGTTGCAAACTTTTCACATTCCTCTTCCACTTTCTTTATATCTTTTGATTTGATGTAAGACCCGATTACATGATTTCCGGCATTTGGTATAGCAACCTGTCTTTTTAAACTATCGGGTGTGGCCAGTTGATTAAACATTTTTTTCATTGCTGAAACTTTCACCACCTCATCCTGGTGGTCCACATCTTTATAATAATACAGGAGTAAAGTGGGCTGTGTTATTTTTTTAAAAGTGGTTTCTTTCATAGTTGTTTCCAGCAGCTCTTCTAATTGTACAGTTGATTCGATCCGGTATTTATAGTTCCAGAATTGTGCATATACTGTGGTGGTATCATTGGCTGTATTATATTTTCCCTTTATCATTTTGGCAATCTGCAAGCCCCAGCGATTGTTGAGAAGCCATGCATTGGGATCTTTGATGGCAATATTAGGTGAGAGCAATATCAAACCAGCAATGTCAGGATACTCAGCAGCTAATTTTAAAGCCAGCGTACCGCCCGTGGAGGTGGCCATAAGGATAATTTTCTTACCTAATTGTTTTCCGATCGCATAAGCTTCTTTGGCGGAATTCCACAGCTTATCCGCCGTAAGGTTTGCCAGGGGTTCGGTGGTATCTATCCCATGCTCTGCAAGGCGGCTTAAAAATAAATTGCAGCCAAACTTTTGTGCAAATGTATAATGCACCGGATCGCCTTCCTCCTGGCTGGCAGAAAAACCATGCAGGTAGACAACGGCATATTCAGTTTTAGATTTCAGTGAATCGTTCCATAAAATCCGGGCTTCGTTATCCGGCTTCAGTTTATGTTTTGCTTCATTATTGCTGATATATTGCTCCAATGCAACAGGGTCTGACGGTATAGCAGGAAGGTCTTTGGTAAATTTTGGAGAAGAAGGCTGCGGACCTGAAAAGTAAACGACAATCAGCACTAAAAGTATGATGCCGAACCATTTGAGGAATTTCATGACGCCTTTTGATAAAACTACTGTAAATCTTCGGTTTAAACCTTGTTAAGCCTGTATTAAATGCCTGTTTCGTTTGCTCCGCCCGCCTATTTGCCGTACCTTCGCCGCTCGTTTGAAAATGAGAATATGGAAATAAGAAATATTGCAATAATAGCCCACGTTGACCATGGTAAAACTACCCTGGTTGATAAAATTTTACATACCACTAAAGTTTTCAGGGACAACCAGGAAACAGGTGATTTGATCATGGATAGTAATGACCTGGAAAGGGAACGTGGTATTACCATATTTAGTAAGAATGCGGCCGTTATGTTCAAGGGCGTTAAGATTAATGTGATTGATACGCCGGGTCACGCCGATTTTGGTGGTGAGGTGGAAAGGGTATTGAAAATGGCCGATGGTGTTTGCCTGCTGGTAGATGCTTTTGAAGGCCCCATGCCACAAACAAGATTTGTGCTGCAGAAAGCCCTTCAGTTAAACTTAAAACCTATTGTCATTATTAATAAGGTGGATAAACCAAACTGCCGCCCTGATGAAGTGCATGATGCGATTTTTGAGTTGTTCTTTAACCTTGATGCAACAGAAGCACAGTTAGATTTTCCGACTTTCTACGGTTCAGGAAAAAATGGTTGGTTTAATGATTCATTAGAACAGATTGAAGGCATTGATCCTTTACTGGATGGTATTGTAAAATATGTGCCGCCACCAAAAGTGAATGAAGGGCCTGTACAAATGCAGATTACATCGTTGGATTACTCTTCCTTCCTGGGTCGTATCGCCATAGGAAAAGTAAGCCGTGGTGTATTAAATGAAGGACAGAATATTGTGTTGATGCAGGCTGATGGCAGCATTAAAAAAACTAAAGTGAGAGAACTGTATGTGTTTGAAGGAATGGGTAAAAAGAAAGTAACAGAAGTAGTGGCGGGGGACTTATGTGCCGTGGTAGGTATTGAAGGATTTAATATTGGTGATACACTGGCTGATGCAGAAACTCCGGAAGCATTACCAGTGATAAGTGTGGATGAGCCAACCATGAATATGTTGTTTTCGGTGAACAATTCTCCTTTCTTTGGTAAGGATGGAAAATTTGTTACGTCAAGACATCTTAGGGACAGGTTAATGAAAGAAACAGAAAAGAACCTGGCATTAAAAGTAGAAGACAGCGAAGAAGGAGATAGTATG
>JBKJLR010000204.1:0-2681 GCA_046596865.1 Chitinophagaceae bacterium | reverse complement strand
GGAAAAAACCGTTCTCTTATTTCCTGCAATTGATTTTGGCCATCTATCATTAATCCCGAACTCATAAAAATCACTGTTTGTGCAAAGTAAAGGAATCTGATAAAAAGAATGGATTTTAGTATCTTTATATTCATCTTCAACGCCATGTAATTCTTTTGGGTTTCATTATTCACCAAAAACAAAGCATGAAGAAATTACTGCTTGCCTCTTTTTTATTCTTTTTTATTCAACCTGGATTTTCCCAGAAGATCAATAAGCCTGAAATGCAGGCCATGTATGATGCTATAAAAGATGCCGGTATCCTGCATCCTGATTTTGTAATGGCCCAGTGTATGCAGGAAACCGGTAACCTGAGTTGTAAAAACTGCTGCCTCCGCTATCACAATCTTTTTGGTTTTTATAAAAAAGGAAATAAATGCATGAAATTCGAATCGGACAAAGAGTGCATTAAATATTATAAAGACTGGCAGAAAAAACGCTATTCTAATTGGCGAAAGAAAAATCCTAAAGCAGATTATTACCATTTTCTGAAAAGTGTGGGCTATGCTACGGGGGATAAGTACACCAGGGAATTAAAACCGAAGGTTGTTTGGGTGCAGAAGAATTTGAAACTATAAGTTTATCCTGAGCCTGACGAAGGGAATAAACAAGCCTGGCATACTTCGACAAGCACAGTATAATACAAGCTATTTCTTCAATGCTTTTATATCATCAATATGAAACTGGGTATGCGCCGCAAAGATATTATTGATAAAAAGAAGTTCGTTAATACCCTCGGCCTTCAGCATAGCAATAAAATTCCCCTTATAGGAACGTTGGTCAACCACAATTACCTTTTCATAGTTATTGGTTAAAAAAGGCGCAAATGCATTCCCATAAGATTCTTTTACCAACGCAATCTTTTTTCCGTTTTTATGTTGTGTTTCCATTTTACAGATGGGCAAATCGCCTTGTAAAAAAACAGAATAACTATTATCCCCACTGGCAGTCTCTGCATACATATGGGATTTTGCCCAATAGCCAATAGACCTACTCCGAATGTAAAAATTGATTGAATCAGGAAACAGCTAATACCTTCCCGAGTCCGGGTTATTTTTTAAACTGGCAGCCCGGGTAAGCCTGTAAAAAAAGCCCAGGAAGCCCGGCTTTACTTTAGAAGGAATATTAGCTAATGAAACGGGCACAAGCCCGGCAGACGCACAAAATGAAGTGTAAGCATAATAAGCACCAAGGCTTGTCCAGTGATGGTCTGTATTAAAATAAATGTATTCGGTACGATGTCTTCTTATTTCATCTACAGGATTTATCTTACTTATTTCCGGGTCTTCAGCAGAGAAAACAGAATTAATGGCTTCTTTGGCAGGCCTGACCAGGTTTTTGTATTTTTCTGTTACTTCAAACTCGAATCCATTAGGAATAATAAGGTTATAAATTTTGAGCCCCGGTATTTTCAAACGGCTGTACATGTTAATTACATCAGCATATTTTTTACCCATTGCAGCGCCGCCACTAAACAATTCAAATCCCCTGTTTTTAAAAAGAAAAACACCACCTCTTTTTATACCCACCTGCCCGTCGTCTGGCAATATCCTGTTTACAACGGTATCATTTTTAGGTACTATGATAGATGTTGTATCTGAAGGACTTTCTTTAACCTTTTTAGCCGCATTGTTGCAGGATGCCAGGGCAAGCATACTCACCAAAACAAGATAACGAACCTTCATACCTGGGATTTTTATTTATTAACCAACAATAGCTATCTGCTATATCCGGTAAGCATTGTTCTGAGAAAGTATTTCCTACTTCTTCAACCCTTTTATCTTGTCAATATGAAAGGGGGTATGTGCTGCGAAAATGTTATTGATAAAGAGCAACTCGTTTATACCTTCTGATTTTAGCATTGATATAAAATCTCCAGTGTAGTACCGTTGGTCAACGACGATTACTTTTTCGTAGTTATTAATAAGGAATGGCGCAAAAGCATTACCGTAGGATTCTTTTACTACAGCGATCTTTCTGCCGTTCTTGTGTTGCGTTTCCATTTTTACCATCGGTAAATCTCCTTGCAGAAAAACAGAATAGCTGTTGGCACCGCTGGCGCCTTCTCCATACATTTTTGATTTGGCCCAATAGGTGATATTATTGCTGCTACCGATAAAAAAGTTTACTGAATCACGGAACAAATAGTAACGTACTGAATCTGGATTGCTTTTTAAACCCGGATCCCTTGTCAGCCGGTACAATGAACCAAGAAACGATGCCTTGGTTTTAGAAGGAATGGTATCTAATGAAACCGGCATTAATCCGGCCGTAGCGCAAAAAGCCCGGTAAGCATAATAAGCCCCGAGGCTGGTCCAGTGATGATCGGTATTGAAATAAATATATTCAGAACGATGTTTTCTTATTTCATCAATAGCCCACACTTTCTTAATGTTGGAGTCTTCAGAGGCATAAATATTTTCAATAGCCGGGCGGTTAGGTTTCTGCAACTTTGCATATTTTTCGGTTATCTCAAATTCAAGCGCAACCGGAATAATAAGGTTATACACCTGGATTTTTGGGCTAAGCAAACGGTTGTATGAATTGATAATATCTGCATACGACTTCCCCATGGCCGGGCCACCCCCAAACATTTCGAAAGCCCTGTTTTTAAATACAAATACTCTTTTCTTTACTTCACC
>JBKJLR010000398.1:0-4874 GCA_046596865.1 Chitinophagaceae bacterium | reverse complement strand
TTGGTAATTACAACAAATTATATTTTCACCAGCTCTACTATGTGGTGGGTGCTGTCTGGATATTCCAGATTATTTTCTCTGCCATCTGGTTACGTTTTTTCCGTTTTGGCCCTTTTGAATGGTTGTGGCGGTCGCTTACGTATTGGAAGCGGCAACCGATGAAGAAGTAGATGTTTTGTCAATGAATTGTGTTACCGTGGAGGTGCCCTGGGTGAAAAGAGAAATCCTATTGAATTTCCTGTCAAAAAAAATTTCTGCAAAAGGTAAAAAATTTTTAAAAACCAGTATTTGATTTTTTTTCATGACCAAATCAACAATAATACCTAACTGAACTGCATCAATAGATAATATTATTTCCGCCGTGGGTATTCTTTTCAACACATTTTAAGCAAGTTGACGGCTAAATACCGCCGGCATGGTATGCCACATAAGCGACTCCTTTCGTTATCTTTAAAGGATGAACAGGATCCTTTGCTCTATCATTGTTGTATTGTTTTGCACATGCAGCATTCAAGCACAAACTAAAGGCCTTATCATAACCAGCAAAGAAACCATTGACACCAGCGCCATTGATTTTAACCGAAGGGTGGCACTGGTTATCGGGAATGCGGATTACACTCAGGATCCGCTGAAAAACCCCATTAACGATGCCACTGCTGTTGCAGGATTATTAAGGAAATATGGTTTCGAAGTGATTCTGGATACCAATGCGGACCGTTCGTCCACACTAAAGCGCATCAACCAGTTCGGTGATTCCATCACTCGTAAAAAAGGTGTTAGCATTTTTTATTATTCCGGTCATGGTATGCAGTACCAGTCAGAGAATTATATGCTGCCGCTTCGATCTATCATTGAACGGGAGGGTGACATTGAAAATGAAGCAGTGAAGCTGAATAAGGTTCTGGAGAAAATGAATAAGACGGGTTTAGGTCTTAACATCGTTATCCTGGATGCCTGCCGCAACAACCTGTTCCAGGAAAAAATGCCCAGCCTTGCCTCAGGCTTAACTGATAAACAAAAACTGCCCGGCAATACCTATCTGTACTTTGCTGCCGGCCCCGGTGAAACCGCTTCGGACGGCGCAGGAGTAAACAGCCCATTTACCGAATCGTTGCTGCATGCCATTACCGACAGTACTGAATTTTTCCAGGTTGTAAAAAAAGTTAACAAGGAAGTGAGGCTTAAAACAAAGCCACCACAATTACCGGCCATTACGGGTTCACCGGAAGATGACTTTATTTTTACCGCTAACAAGCCGGGCAAAACATCTGCTTCAATTTTTTACCGGCCCGAACAATGGAGGATGGCAGGGCCGTCCGTTACGTTAGCCACAACGAGTGATCTAAATACTGAACAGGAAACCGCTAATGGTAAACCGGGCTCTACCCTTTATGTATTAAGTATTGGCATTTCGAAATATAAGAATGTCCGGCCGCTACGTTATGCAGATAAAGATGCCTTGGATATGTCGAATGCATTGCGTTTCCAGGCCGGCTCCTTGTATGATTCGGTGGAGAGTTATGTGCTGGTGAATGAAGAGGCTACAAGAGGCAATATTTACAGTGTCATCAATAAGATTTCCAAAAAAGCAAAGGCAGGGGATATGATTATGATGTTTTTTGCGGGTCATAACATCCATGACGATTTTTCTGGAACATCCTATTTCATTACCTATGATGCCACAGGGAATGACTGGGAACTTCCCTTTATGGGCAGCGTTGAATTTGAAAGGGTGAGAAAGTTTCTCGCTAATGCACCTTGTAAATCCATTCTTTTCATGGATGGAAATTATTCACCCGATGATGTGAGAAACCTGAGTGATCTTGAAAATGGGGTGGCGGTTATGACTTCCACCAGTCCCAATGAATTAACCCTGGAAGGTCCTCAATGGAACAACGGGTTATTTGCAAGATCATTGATTGATGGTTTAGCCGGTTTTGCAGATGCGGATAGCAGTGGTTATATCAATCTTTCGGAACTCTACCGGTATGTGAATGAAAAAATAGTGAAGGAGTCCTTACATCGCCAAAACCCGGTATATTTTGTTAATCCCGTGCTCAGCCATTTTAAAATAGCAAAGGCCTTACCGGCTGAGGTGTTAAAGGAAATGCGGATGCAGAATATCCCAATGGAAAGAGCTGTTCGTTAAAAAAGTAACCTCCTTACGTAATAGCTGTTTGTTCTCCACCCCCTCAAAGGTATAAAGGCAATAGTCTCACCAATTAGGCCTTTGCATTTGAAAACCTTTTCTTTACATTCCCTATGCCAGATTTCCGTTATGTCCCAGAACCGCCAGCTCGCTGCTATCATGTTCACCGATATTGTCGGGTACACAGCTCTCATGAGCAAAGACGAGCAGAAAGCATTTGAGATTCTTAAAAAGAACAGGCAGATTCAGCGGCCACTGATTGACCACCACAAGGGAAAATTTTTGAAAGAAATGGGCGATGGTATATTGGCGAGTTTTCATACTGTGTCCGATGCTGTTTACTGCGCCCTTGAAATTCAGAGCCGTTGCAAAAAAAACGCAGATTTCCAGCTAAGAATCGGTATCCATCTCGGGGAAGTTGTTTTTGAAAATAACGATGTATTTGGCGACGGTGTAAATATTGCATCCCGCATTCAATCCATTGCCCCCGCAGGCGAAATTGTTGTGTCTGAGTCTGTGTATGGAAATATTTCCAATAAAAAAGGCTTGCAGGTAGAATTTCTCAGGTAAGAATTGCTGAAAAATATTGGTACCCCCACCAAGATTTATTGTGTAATACTGGACAGCAGTATTGAATCAGTTCCTGATCAATTTCTTCATCATCCAACACCCAGAAGTAAACCGGGGTTTACAGGAAGGAGAAAATTGGCGGAAACTATTTTAGCGATTGCGATCTTAATAACAGCGGGTATTATTTTTTACGCAAAAAAAGATATTAAAAAAATAACCGTTTCCTCACAACCAGTAACGGGCCCCCGATGTCCGTAGTGTTCGTTCCCCTGTTGTCCGCAGATTTCCTTCCTTTCAGCAAAATTAAAAAATTTAGGGTTGTTATGAGTAGACTGTGTCTACGTATCAGCATTGAAAAGGCTGGCTATCTTATTGCCTATAGAAACACTATGTCCAGTAAACCACACTTTTGAGTCAGCATATAATCCCTTGCAATGCTATACAAAAATAATACTCGGGGTTCTTCACTATTCCTGCCTCAACAGGATTTTTGTGAATATAATTTATTTTCTGAAAAACAAGAGCCACTGCCCTCGGCTGTCTTCCTGTTTGTGCTGGTTGGCTGCCTATTAACCCCGACAATAATGCTGGAAAGCCCGGCGCAGGAGGTATCTTGCTACGGGCTGGCGCTACCATTGAGTTTCGGTTTCAAGTTATCCTGATAAAGCGAAAGGCACTATTCATCGTTCAGTAATTCTACCCTGCTTTGCTTAATTTGTGTTAACAGAAATACATTTTTATAGATACCATAGAAACAATAAAGTATTAAAAAAAATCCCCTTAGTAGGTAATTAACCTACCCACCCATGTCCCCATCACCTCACCGTTATTTCATTCTTAACAAACCTTACAATATGGTATCCCAATTTGTAAGCACCCATGCGGTAAACTTACTCGGCGATATAGGGTTCGATTTTCCCGAAGGCATACATGCCATTGGCCGGCTGGATAATTTGTCAGAAGGGTTATTAATATTAACGACGAATAGAAAGATAACCCGTTTATTATTTGAAGCAAAGACACCCCATAAAAGAACATACCTTGTACTCGTCAATCATGCAGTAACACAAGAACGGTTACAAATGCTGAGAGAGGGAGTATCATTCCGTATTAGAGGCGGAGAGTATTATACCTCTAATGTTTGCGAAGCAGAAATTGTATTGCAACCCGACATCTCCTTTTCTTCACCCTATGTGATGACTAAAAATATTCCCTATACCTGGTTACGCATCACCCTCACCGAAGGTAAATTTCACCAGGTACGAAAAATGATGGCCGTCATTCACCATCGTTGCAAACGATTGATCCGGGTAAGCATTGAAGACCTGTCGTTGGGAGACCTGCAGCCGGGTGGCATAAAAGAAATAGCTGAAAAAGATTTTTTTGAACTCCTTAAAATTAAGACCAGGTCAATGGCTTCCTGAAAAAACCGTCTTCGGCGTAGTTGCCCTCCTGCCTCAATCCCCTACTTTCTTCACAAGAATCTATTTTTCACCTCCCCTTTAAAATTTTATCTGTATCATTGAATACTAAAACATCGTCCGTCCTCCATCCGCATGCCCCTTGGAAGCTTTTTAGCCACCCTCCATTTAGTAATCTTTAAAAAGAATTATGCGAACCAAATTCTTAACTAATGTCTGTGTGCTTATTGTAGTTGCTTTTATTTTTTCCAGTTGCATTGCGCAACGTAAAACCGGCTGTGTTCCCGAAAAAATGAGAAGGGAGATCAAGTTTAAAGGTTTTGTTTGATCAAAGGAGGAATTTTCCCCTAACAAGGAAACGGTAAAAGCAATAAATAGGTAATCTGTAAATATAAATTGTAATGAAAACCTATATTGTATCAGTTGCCTTTTTACTTTTTTCTTCGATCTCCATTGCGCAAAAAGATAAAGCCGTTGACAAGATCCCCATCCTTATCCGGTGTGATGATATCGGTATGTGCCACGCCGTGAATATGGCCGCTAAGCAAGTGCTGGAATCCGGTATTCCTGTTTCCATGTCTGTTATGGTACCATGTCCCTGGTTTTCTGAAGCGGCAGAAATGCTGAAGCTGTATCCGAATGTTTCTGTCGGCATACACCTTACCCTTAATTCAGAATGGAAACAATACCGCTGGGGGCCGGTGTCCGGTTCGCAGGCTGTACCTACGCTGGTG
>JBKJLR010000383.1:0-5644 GCA_046596865.1 Chitinophagaceae bacterium | reverse complement strand
ATATCTCTTAAAGTCTTTTCTATTTTAGCAGCTTCACCAGGAAAAGCAAACCTGACTAATGGATTACCAGTGGGATCGGAAAAAGCGTTAAATGCTTTGAACAACCCCTGTGTTAATCCGTCTTTTAGACCCAATGCCATTTCCAGTTCGGAGGGAATAATTCCTAAATTTTTTAAGGTACTGCATTCTGAAAATATCAGGGAGACAGCAAGTAAAGGGATTAATAATCGCTTCATATTTTTTACTTTACAAGTAACTTAATTATAAGATACATTGAACCAGAAATACACTCCTGATCAACTCACTACATACCAGGTGTACGGATGCTCTGGTGGAAAACAGCATCTTAATTTAACTGGGGATCAATCGGAAAGTTTGCCATCATTTTATAATCCCCTCCTAAATGTTTAAGAGAATCTTTCCATGTTTCTTCAAAATTTTTGTGAAATATTAATTTACGGGTGGCTTTTACTGTCACCCATGTTTTCTCCGTCATTTCCGTATCTAGCTGTCCTTTTTCCCAGCCAGAGTATCCGATAAAAAAACGGATCTTATCAATATCGATAGCAGCATTTTTGATCAGGTCAACTACTGCGTCAAAATCACCACCCCAATACACCCCTTTAATTACTTCCTGACCGCCGGGTATCTCATCGGGGTATTGATGCAGAAAATGAATAGAATTTATTTGCACCGGTCCACCATAATAAACCGGAAGTTTATGCCCTTCCAATTCAGGAATTAATTCATCGAGAGTGTTTTTATATTGCCTGTTCAATACAAATCCAAAACTCCCTTCCTCCTTATGTTCACATAAAAAAACCACTGTTCTGAGAAAATTGGGGTCTTTCAGAAACGGGTCTGCTATTAATAATATCCCCGGGGATGGCTTAATCATTCTTCAATTTAAGATAAAAATCTTTTTTCAAATGTTTATTGAAAATTTATTCGTTCCTATGCAGATAGCGGTTCTCAGATGCTGTTGAAGAAATATCGGCTTTATTCTAAAACACCGTTAAAATGCGGTAAATGTCCCACTTTCCCGGTAACTGCCGGGTTCAGTAATGTATTTTTGCATCGTTGGCAGGGTTTTTTATCTTACACACCATTAACAACAAAAATTGAAACGAACTTTTACTATTATCACTGTCTTAATAAGCTTATCGCTGATAGGCATTATTGCTATACAAATTTCCTGGATAAAGAATATGGTCTTGTTGCGGGAGGAGCAGATCAAGCATAGCGTAGAGGAAAGTACAAAGTTGGTAGGAAATGATCTGGCTCAACATAAAGGCAGTTATACTTCCGGAGCAAATCGAAAGGATATTTTTACCGATGACTTTTCTTCTGATATGTTTAAGTCATTAACTATCGGTCAGCGGTTTGATGTGGAAGAGATAAAAAAGAAGTTTCAAAAAGCCTTATTACAAAATGGCTTAAAGGACATAGAATTTGAGTTTGGAATCGGTTCTTTTGATAATAACGGGGATAATATATTTGAGAAATTTTCTGCCAATTTTACTACCGCAATAGAAGATACAGCCAATAATTTTTTTTATAATGTTGGTTTAGAAGCATTGAGTGGTACCGCAGGAGAAAATCTGAGTGTGAAAGAAATACTATTTGTGGTAATTCCCAATATAAAAGGGATGGTTTTAAAATCGCTTCGTTCCCGGGTTATTACTGCAATAGCGTTTACCATTATCATCCTATTGGCCTTTTATCTCACCGTAAGAACCATGCTGCGCCAAAAGAAACTGGGAAAAATAAAGAATGATTTCATAAATAATATGACACATGAATTTAAAACACCTATTGCCACCATTTCACTGGCAGTAGATGCCATGCTAAATGAAAAAGTAATAAATGACAGGGAGAAGTTGGGTTTTTTCAGCGGAATTATAAAAGAGGAAAACCAGCGGATGAACCGGCAGGTAGAAACAATTTTGAGGGCTTCTCAATTAGAAAAACAGGAAGCTGATTTGAACCTGGAGCCGGTGCATGTGCATGAAGTGATACAGGATGTAGTGGATAATTTTATCCTCCAATTGGAAGATAAAAAAGGCAAAGTGGAGTTGTCTTTAAATGCCCCCAATGATTTAATTAATGCAGATGAAGTTCATTTTTCAAATTTGGTGAATAACCTGGTGGACAATGCTGTGAAATATGCCAAGGAAAATATACCGCCGGTTATTAAGCTAACCACGCAGTCAAATGGCAAGCATTTTATCATGAAGATTGAAGATAATGGCATAGGTATGAACAGGGATACGGTGAAAAGGATATTTGAACGTTTCTACCGTGCCCATACGGGTAATGTACACAATGTAAAAGGTTTTGGGCTTGGACTAAGTTACGTAAAGACGATGGTCGAAGCACACGATGGTGATATAAAAGCAGAAAGCATCCTGGGTAAAGGCAGCACTTTCACTGTTGATTTTCCGTTGAAGAAAGTTTAGAACCCTGTTCCTAAAGGGGACTTAGGTCACATGATTTATTTTTATTACATAGCTCACTAAAGAAAAGGGTCTTACGGAAAGAACCTTCTGATTTTCCAATTAGTGATGGCAAAATTTTTTGATTTGAACAAGATTGCAAATTATAATGTCTATTTGTTCTAAGTTTCCTCTTTAGGGGGACAGGGGTATAATAAACATCCGTCCCCATAGCTAAGAAACCGGAAATCGTTTTGAAGGGCATAGTCATAAACTTTTCTCCAGCTTTCTCCTATCAGTGCAGCTACCAATAATAGTAAGGTAGATCGGGGTTGATGAAAATTTGTTATTAAACCCTTTGCAATTTTAAAGGGATAGCCGGGAACTATTAGTATTTGTGTTTTAGTCACCAACCGTTCCATGTTATTTTTACTCATCCAGTCAAGCAATGCTTGTAAAGCATCTTTGACTGATATGTTTTTTTCAGCCAATTCATAAGCCTCCCATTGCAAAAGTTCTCTTCGCTCCTGACTCCCGGCGCCTGACTCCTGGATCTTCTTTACTCCCATCCAATACAAACTTTCAATGGTGCGGAGAGAAGTAGTGCCAACAGCAACAATGTTGTTACCAAGATTTTTCAAAATATTCTCAATAGTAGTTTTCTTCACATCAATCCACTCAGCATGCATTTCATGTTCCTGCATAGTCTCAGATTTCACTGGTTTAAAAGTGCCGGCCCCCACATGAAGGGTAACAAAATCATGTTGAATCTTTTTCTCTTTTAGATTTTCAAAGATCCTATCTGTAAAATGTAGTCCCGCAGTTGGTGCGGCTACAGAGCCATCGAAATGCGCATAAACGGTCTGGTATCTTTCCGTATCCGATTCTTCCACCTCCCTTTTAATATAGGGAGGAAGTGGAATGGCTCCGGCATAATGTAATATTTCTGCAAAACTCATTGTTGGCGGCGACCACGATAGTTCAATAATAAAGCAGTTGGTTTTTTTTTCTACATAGCTGGCGGTAAGTATTATTTCTTGCGAGTCCCGCCATAAGTGGGGCGAAGCAACCTTTTCAAGTTTGATTGTCTTTTTTAATAGCTGCCCTTGTTTCCATTTTGAAGCTCCACCGACGAGGCATTGCCACAATACTTTTCCTTTTAGCTGCATGGCAGTTGTAATATCAGCGTACTGTTCATGAGGTTCAAGACAAAAGATTTCAATAACACCACCGGTTATTTTTTGAAATAGCAGTCTTGCTTCTACTACTTTGGTATTGTTGAAAATTAATAATGAATTTTCAGGAATGTGATGAGGAATGTTCGTATAAACATCCTCTATTATTTTCTCTTCATTATAAATGAGAAGTTTAGAAGCATCCCGTTCTGCTAACGGATATTTGGCAATACTTTTTTCGGGAAGAGAATAAATGTAATCGTTGATTGATATATTACCTGGGTTGGTCATGATACAACTAACTGTTGTATTTGATGAGTTGCAAAAATACTATCGTTTATATTTAGGCACAACTAATTTCAATCCGCTCCACACATCACTCACAGCAAAAATTTTTATATCTGCCAGATCGTTTTGCAATAGTGAGCATTGATATTTATTTCCAGCAATGAATAATAATCATGTCGCTGATTTATCAGCCATACTCTCATTCAGGCTTGGTTTCAGGCTTTTTTAATAACCGGGTTTCGGAATATCCTCCTGCCATAAAGTGGAATAAAATCCATTGGCAATTATTCCTTAATTAGCCCCTGTTAAAACGATATTCACAGGTTATCCACTCTAATTCACATACAATCCCCGACAGTTTCGCCTAAAAAATTTATAAATCTACTGAAACCCTTTACAGTATTGATTCTTATGTCAAAAATGGATGGGGAAAAATTAAATTTTCAAATAATTGATTGTTAAGTGGGAAAAAGTGTTATTTTGTGTCAATTATTTGACAATTGATTCAAACCACTGATAATGACAGGCTTTCTCGGAGAATTCGAGGCTACTTTGGACGCCAAGGGGCGGTTCCTCCTCCCGGCGGGGTTCAAGAGGCAATTGCCGGAGGCGGAAAGCAGCAGGTTTGTTATTAACAGAGGATTTGATAAATGTTTAGCTCTTTACCCATTAAAAACCTGGGAACCGCTCATTGCCAAAATTACCGGCTTGAATGAGTTTGACCCCAAAGAAAGGGAGTTCAGACGGGCCTTTTTGAACGGCGCTACTTATGTAGAGCCGGATAGTGCAGGCCGGATACTGTTGCCACCAAACCTGAAGGTTTATGCAGAGTTGCAAAAAGATATTGTGCTGATGGCGACAGGAGATAAAATTGAAATCTGGGATAGTAATAAGTACAAACAGTTCTTTGACTCAATTTCTTCGGATGCATTAAGTGATTTGGGAAGAGACGTAATGGGTGGCGGTAAGCAGCCATAAATACTAATTGTGCAGTATCAGTATCACATACCGGTTCTGCTGAAAGAGGTAATTGAAGGTCTGCACATCAACCCCGATGGAATTTATGTGGATTGCACATTTGGCGGCGGCGGACATTCCAAAGCCATCTTAGAAAAACTAAGTGGGAAAGGTAAGTTAGTTGCATTTGACCAGGATGACGATGCCAAAAGGAACCTGCCTGATGACGAAAGAATAGTTTTTATTCCGCAAAACTTCCGTTACCTGCAAAGGTTTCTTCGCCTGCAAAACATTTCATCGGTTGACGGCATTATGGCCGACCTCGGTGTAAGTAGCCACCAGTTTGATGAAGGAGGGAGAGGATTTTCCATACGGTATAATGCCGAAATGGATATGCGGATGGATGTGCGGCAAATGATGACGGCTTTTGAAGTAGTAAACACTTATACTGAACAACGATTGCACAAATTGTTTGAAGAGTATGGTGAAGTAACCAACTCTAAAACATTGGCGAAAAAAATTGTTGATGTTCGCAGTACGAACACTCTCAAAACAATTGATGGTTTTAAAAATGCACTCCGGGAAATAGTAAAAGGAAATCCCAACAAGTATTTCGCCCAGGTTTTCCAGGCATTACGAATCGAAGTGAATGATGAATTACCCGCATTGAAAGAAATGCTGGAACAAATCCCATCCTTATTAAAGCCCGGAGGCAGAGTGGCCATCATTACATTTCATTCACTTGAGGACAGATTGGTAAAGAATTTTTTCCGCCGGAGTTCATTTGCT
>JBKJLR010000364.1:0-3209 GCA_046596865.1 Chitinophagaceae bacterium | reverse complement strand
CTTCGGGGGTGGTCATTTGGCCGTCCCCTTTTTTTATTTGTAACCGGGGGCCTGCCTGTCTGCACGCAGGTTGATGAAAGGCTTTCACCCAAGCCTAACCCTCGTCCCATCTTCAGTTTGTTGTGTCAACTTTCCCACCACTTGCAGTTTGACAAAAGTTCTTTAATTTGACATTATGGAAGTACAAATAAATATAGCATTCGATCAGTTGATAAAAATTGTCAGGACTTTGCCGGCAGGACAGTTAAAGAAGCTTAAAGCAGAAATAGATAACGAAGTTAAATATGATAAATCCAAACTTGATTTGGAAACTTTACTTCTGAACGGACCCACTGCGACAAAAAAGCAATTAGAAATAATGGCAAAAAATAGAAAAGCTATCAACCAATGGCGAACAAAATAATTGTTGTTGATAGTTCTATCCTGATAGATTACTACCGTAAGACTATAAAGCTAATTCTGTTTGGGTTGCTTTGGTTGGCTAATTCTTATTTTGAGGTGCCATATTAACAGTCACCAAAATGGAATAGAAAAAATTTTTAAATTTAGGGTAGCCCCATCGGGGCAATATTTTGGTAACAAAATCAAATATAATAATAAACCAAGCCCCATTGGGGCAGCATTTCCTATGCCAAATACTTATTCACAAATAACTATTCATGCTGTCTTTGCGGTCAAATACAGGGAAAATTTTATCGGTAAAGATTGGCGTGATAATTTGCACCAATATATTTCTGGTATAATAACTAATAAGGGTGCAAAATCTTTAGCGGTAGGTGGATGGAAAGACCATGTACACATTCTCTTTGGAATGCCAGTTACTGCATGCATTGCAGAATTTATGAGTGCTGTAAAGGCCAATAGCAGTAAATGGATAAATGAACAGCAATTCCTAAAAGGTAAGTTTCAATGGCAGTCAGGTTATGGCGCTTTTTCTTACGCTAAAAACCAACGGGACATTGTAATTAAATACATCATGAATCAGGAAGAGCATCATAGAACCAAATCATTTAAGGAGGAGTATATAAAAATGCCCGCCTGAACGGAACGGGCAGGCTTACAGATTTTGAAGTAATTTACGAAGATAAATATCTGTTTGAATTTTATGACTAATGAGATAAAAATGTCGCCCCGATGGGGCTTGGCATCCTGGCAATATTAAGCGTTACCAAAATTTCACCCCTATGGGCCTTTAAAATTACATAGGAATAATGCAATTAATTATCTGGCTGAACTTTTTATAGCACCTCAAAATAAGAATTACCCCTTTGGTTCGACAAGAATATAAATTCGTAATTTCTGCGGAAACCAAGTACGAAATTTATTCAGGCGCTACTCAAAGTCAGCTGGACTTTTGGGATAATATATTACAAGCAATTGATGTTATTCCTTTTGATGAAGTTTCGGTAGACACAGCCGTTGCAATAAATATGGCTTTAAAGATAAAGCGTAAACAAATAGACCTTGCTGACTTATTTATTGCAGCAACTGCAGTAGCTCACAATTTTTCTTTTGCTACATTGAACAGAAAACATTTTGACCGAATTGAAGGACTTAACATCCTTTAGTTTTATTCTTATCACCCTTACTGGGTTTTGCCTGGTTCACTTTATTCTTTCTACAATCATTACCCCATCAGGTTTTTGCAACAACGACCGGTCGGATGATAAGAATAGTTTTGGTACCAGCATTTCAAAATTAGCATGGATATTGGAGCAATTGGCTGGACGTTGCATACCAACAAAATTGTTTGTAGGTTTAGGCAAAAAATAAATTATGACATTTACAGACAGACGTATTGTTGAAGCTTATTCAGCACTTTTTGAAGGACTTAGTTCAATCAGCAAAATCGAACTTATTGAGAGCCTTTCAAAATCATTAAAGACTGAAAAGAAGACCAAAGAAAATGGTTTCTATAAATCATTTGGTTCGTTTGCTTCTGATAAGCCTGCCGAAGAAATAATAGCAGACCTCAAATCAGGCACACCCTGACAACTTTGTAAGGAAGATTAAATTCTCCGCAACGTATTATCACCAATAAAAAAAAGATAACAATCATTTTCATTATTTATTTTTATACCAAACCAAAGATTTGAATAAGCAAACTTTAAGACTGCTTCAACCTTTTATTATCCTGCAGGTCATCATTTTTGTTGGCATAGCAGGCTACATGATCATTGAGAATGCTGCTTTTATTGATGCACTGTTCATGACCACCATTTCCATTACCACCGTGGGTTATGGAGAAGTGGTGCCACTCAGCGTACCGGGCAAGTGGTTTACTATCATCCTGCTTATTACCAGTTGGGGCACTTTTGCATTTGCCATTACCCGCATTACCCAGTTTGTGGTTAGCGGTGAGATCAATCAATATTTTAAAACCCGGAAGCTTATGAAAGATATCGCCAATTTAAATAACCATGTTATCCTTTGTGGTTATGGCCGCAACGGACACCAGGCTGCATTGATATTGAAGGCACATAATGTTCCTTTTATTGTTATTGAAAAAGATGAAAAACTGATGCACCGGAAATTGTCAGAGGGTGAAGATATTCTTCACCTGGAAGGTGATAGTACTGATGATGATCTGCTTCGTTTGGCCGGAGTGGAAAGAGCAAGGGCCTTAATTACTACATTACCAGTTGATGCACAGAATGTATTTATTATACTTTCTGCAAGAGGCTTAAATCCCAAGTTGCAAATCATCAGCCGGGCATCTGAAGCCAGTTCCGTTCCCAAAATGAAAAAGGCCGGTGCCAATAATGTTATTATGCCCGATCGCATTGGTGGCACACATATGGCTACTCTGGTTTCCAAACCGGAGGTAGTGGAATTCATTGATATTATTTCAGGTGAACAGGGGCAATCTATACACATGGAATCTTTGGCCTATGAAGACCTGCCCGAAAATCTTCAGGGTAAATCCATAGGTGATATAGAGAACTGGCACCAAACAGGCGTTAATTGTATAGGAATAAAAGACCCTGATGGCAAGTTTCTTATAAACCCCTCTGATGATACTATAATCATAGCCGGGATGAAAGTCATCATGTTAGGAACCCGCCACCAGATAATGCAAATGAAAGGCAGTCATTCGTAAATAAAAACTATTGGGGTTTCTTAACATCGAGCAACTCCAATTCAAATGTCAGCATCGCCCCACCCGGTATCTGGCCCGAACCCATCACCCCATACCCCAGCTCATAAGG
>JBKJLR010000312.1:0-3808 GCA_046596865.1 Chitinophagaceae bacterium | reverse complement strand
AGTGTATCGTCAACAATAAATTCACTACGGGAATAGCCATACACTTTGCCACGATACTCGGTCAGTGCAATTTCAAACGACTGATCTTTTCTTACGGTCGTACTGTCATTGCTCAATCCTCCTGTCCAAAGGCCGGTCAACGATTGACCAAAAAAGATCAGGGGACATAATAAAAGCAGGGCAATAAGCTTAAGACTTTTCGGATTGATATACGGGATACCCGGGCAGGGTCTGTAGAAGAAGTTGGTCGGCATTTTCAGGGGTTACGGATTTACAATCAACTGTACGTAATAACGAATTTATTCCCTCCCGATTGTGCAAAGATTTGAAATAATGCTTGTCGTAATATTTCAGCAAAATTTCGAAACTTTCAGTGATTTCCCCCTCTTTTAGCAGTAAAATAGCTGTTTTTGCATTCAAATGCCCCAATTTGGAAGAAATCCGTTCAACTGCATTTATTACCATTTCCAGATTCAATTGCCCATATTCCTGGACAATATGTTTTAGCCGTTCCTCAAAAGGAATATCTAAAAAATAGACAGGAGACTGCCGCATATTTTTCCAGATGTCAGAGGGAATATTTACCTGGCCGATACGCTGCGATTCATCTTCGAGCCATATGCAGTTGGCAGTTAGTAGTTGGCAGTTCGCAATCGGAACCGTTGCCGGTTGCGAACTGCTGATTGCAGACTGGTAGCGTAGTTCTGTAGCAAGGATATTTTCAAACATCTCCTGTCCTGGCTGTGGCGGCATTCCAATACTACCAAACGCAGAACCTTTATGATTGGCGATGTGCTCCAGGTCAATTACTTTTTCACCTTTTTCTTTTAATGTTTTTAATAATTCTGTTTTTGCTGAACCAGTGTAGCCGCCTAATATGCTGAACTGAAACGGAGGTTTAAAAGTATCCAGCACATAATTCCGAAACTTTTTATAGCCACCCACCAGCGTATAAACTTTGAATCCATATAAATCAAGCAACCAGGCGATGCCGGCACTTCTCATGCCACCTCTCCAGCAGTGCACCAATATGCAATTGGCAATCTGCAATGGTTTTCCATTTTGCTGAGTTTCTGAGTTGTTTATTGCTAATTGCCTGTTGCCAATTATTTCCTCAACCTCCTCCACTATCTTCCTCATCTTAACACCAAAAAAATGCAAACCGATCTTTATCGCCTGTTCACGGCTTTGTTGTTTGTAAGCAGTGCCAACAATTTTTCTTTCTTCATCAGTAAATAATGGTAAGGAATGTGCACCGGGAATATGGGCATGTTTATATTCTTCCGGGCTACGAACATCAAGTACCGGGAATTGCTTTGCCAGCTCCAGAAATTGTTCAGTATGTAGTTTCTCTATTGCCATTCATTAATTTGAAAATTAGCAAAATGGTCAATTTGAAAAGCAGGAACCGCAAAAATCTTCTAAATGCCAAAAAGAAAAGCCACCCTGTAAAAAAGTGGCTCTGTATTCATTTTCAAATTGCCTAATTATCTCATTAGCGATTCATACTTGCCAAAAACTCCTCATTACTCTTCGTTCCTTTCATCCGGTTCTGCAATTCTCTCATTGCTTCTTCCGCATTCATATCAGTAAGGAAAACACGGAGCAGGTTCATCCTTTGCAACACATCTTTGTCTAATAACAAATCATCCCTTCTTGTTGATGAAGCTACCAGGTCAATAGCGGGGTAGATACGTTTGTTGGACAAACGACGCTCCAATTGTAACTCCATGTTACCGGTTCCTTTGAATTCTTCAAAGATCACCTCATCCATCTTACTACCGGTATCAACCAATGCAGTAGCAATAATAGTTAACGAACCACCATGTTCTATTTTACGGGCAGCACCAAAAAATTGTTTTGGTTTTTGCATCGCATTCGCTTCCACACCGCCAGATAAAACTTTTCCTGATGAAGGAGCAACGGTATTGTGTGCCCTTGCCAAACGGGTGATTGAATCTAACAGGATTACTACATCATGACCACACTCTACCAAACGTTTTGCTTTTTGTAAAGCGATGGTAGAAACTTTTACATGTTTTTCTGCCGGTTCATCAAAAGTGGAAGCAATTACTTCGCCTTTAATACTGCGTTCCATATCGGTAACTTCTTCAGGACGTTCATCCACCAATACTACCATCAGGTAACATTCCGGATGATTGGCAGCAATAGCATTGGCCACTGCTTTTAGCAACATCGTCTTACCCGTTTTTGGTTGCGCCACTATCAATCCCCGCTGACCTTTACCGATTGGGGTAAACAGATCCATGATCCGTGTTGAATAATCGGATGGAGTAGTGAATAAATTCAGTTTCTCAAAGGGAAACAAGGGAGTCAGGTAATCAAAAGGCACACGGTCTCTTACTTCCTCAGGACTCTTGCCATTGATAGTATCCACTTTTAATAAAGCAAAATATTTTTCTCCTTCTTTTGGCGGACGAACTGCTCCATGAACCGTGTCGCCTGTTTTTAAGCCAAACAATTTTATTTGTGAGGGAGAAACATATACATCATCCGGGGATGATAAATAGTTGTAATCGGACGAGCGAAGGAAACCATAACCATCCGGCATCATTTCCAATACTCCTTCGCCAAGAATTACTCCATCAAACTCAACATTGAATTGCTGGTCACGGCGGGGGGGATAGAATTTGTTTTGTCCTGCACCGGAAGGGTTTTCTGCCGACTGCTGATTGCCTTCATTCAAAATGGCCTGGGCAAGCCGGCTCTCGTCTGTCTTATTATTATTATCGGGCTGCTCACCAGTGGGTTGTGATTCAGTCGGCTGTGTTTCATTTGCACTTTCTACAGCAGCCTCTTTTTCATCTGGTTTTTTCCGGGCTCTTTTTATAGGAGTTTTGTCGTCTTTTTTAACGGGCATATTGGGTTTTTTAATAATTGCTTTTTCTTCATCACCACTTTCTACTTCAGCTTCTTCACTTCCGCTGCTGGTATTGGTTTTAATAATGCGTTTGCGTTTGCCGTCTTCAGGGGGTTTTGCCCCTTTAGAGCCTGCAATGGCCTGGCTGTCAAGAATCTTGTAAACCAAATCTTGTTTACCGAGTTTTTTAGCGTTTGTTATTTTTAGCTGCTCAGCTATGTCCAGCAGTTCAGGAACGAGCATGTCGTTCAGTTGGAGAATATCATACATATAATAAACTTGAGGTTAGTCACAACTCGCAGTGAACAATCTTGAGATCTGAAAAAATTTGAGTTAATGGTTGAATGAAATTGGCGGGTAAAATGGGAAACTGTCTGGGAGAACTATGTTTATCAGCCTCTTTCCAGTGCAATTATACGGCTAAATCGGCAAAATCAAAAATTTTAGGTGTTTTGTCAGCTTCATTTCCTGATTGGGCTGAAGTTGTAGAGTTTCTCCGGCACCTGAAACGGGGCTTAGTTCAGGGTCTGGTTCCCCGATGAATCCTACCTTTGCCACTCTTAAAATTTAAAAATGTTCAACAAAAGAATCAGGATAAAAGAACTGCTGACCAAGGAGCCCACGAGCCAGGAAGTAACCGTAATGGGATGGGTGCGGACTTTTCGCAATAACCAGTTTATAGCCTTGAACGATGGCAGCACTAATAATAATATACAGGTAGTAGTGGAACTTGGCAGCCAGGATGATGAATTGCTGAAACGCATTACTACTTCCGCTTCATTAAAAGTAACAGGCACCGTTGTTCCATCCTTAGGGAAAGGACAAAAGATGGATTTGAATGCCACCGATATTGAAATACTTGGCGACAGCGATGCAGAAATTTATCCATTGCAACCAAAGAAACATAGCCTCGAATTTTTAAGAGAG
>JBKJLR010000277.1:0-3155 GCA_046596865.1 Chitinophagaceae bacterium | reverse complement strand
TGCAAATGCAAGCAGCCCATGAGCAAGAGCTGTTCTTCTTACGCTACGGGATGATATCTCCACATCCGAAACCTGGAAAGTCATTCCGATTACAAAGGAGAAATAAGCAAAGTCAAGGTAATCTGCTTTTTTCTCACCCGGAAATTTCAAGGGCATACCTGAAGCAGTATCATCCTTCCCGTTAAAATAATACATATGAGCATAATGAAAAGTAAAGATAGTGTGTACCATTATCCAGGAAACGATCATACCTGTTATGGCAAGTATTATCGAAATGACTTCCCGATCGGCTGTCTCGTCTTTTGAAATTACTAATAGTAAAACTGTGAACAAGCTGGCAAAAGTACTTACCAGGATACTGATCATTACAAACAGCTTGCTTCCATCATCTTTGTTTGCCTGCTTTACGATCTCAGGTACCGGCCTTGTAAAAAAAACTATCCAACTCGTAATAATGAATGAAAGGGCAAAGGTATCCCACAGCAAAGTAGCGGTAAGCTTCCAGTTTAAGGGTTGATTTCGGATCGATAAAAAAACAAGCAGTGTTATGCCAAGACTCAATAATATCCGCTGCAGGGGATGCATGCGCAAAAATATATTTCCCTTTTTTTTAATTTGCAACGGTGATGCCATGCTTGAATATTTATAAGGTAAAATTTTTCATCTTGTAAGTCTGTAGATGATCAGCGCCGCTCTCTTAATAAGTTTTGGATATTCATTCAAATTAATAATTTCTCCTGGTGCATGAGCTCCCCTGCCCGAAGCTCCCAAACCATCCAGGCAATCGAGGTAGCTGGCAACATAAGAAATATCACCGGCACCTCTCGATCCGGGATTACCGGCTTTTACTTCCCCATAGCCCAACGACTTACTCACTTCGTTAACCACTTTCACTAAAGCTTCATTACCAGTTGTAGGTGGCATGGAAGGAATACCATCTTTAAAATGAATGGTGGCTTTTGTCCCGGGAGGATGCAACGACACTATCCTTCGCATAGTATCTCTTGCTTTTAGCTTTTGTTGTTCTGTAAGAAACCGCAGATCACCGATCACCACTGTTTTGGGTGAAATGATATTTGTCTTTCCAGCAGCATTTCCTTTTTGCCCGGCAGTATCGTAATTCACTTCAGACCCGCCGAGAAACAAACCTGGATTGAAAGTGAGGTATTGTTCGTTGCCTAATTTCTCCCTGAAAGAATTAATAATTCGTGACGCTTCATAAATAGCTCCATACCCTGCACTACCAAAGACACCGGCTGAATGTGCCTGTTTTGCCTCCACCTCCAGTTTCCATTCACTTGCACCACGGCGGGCAGTTGCTACGGTATTCATTCCGGCAGCTGTTTCAAAACCTAAGGCAATGTCGTGTTGTTTTGCCCTGTCAATAAAATCACCACGGCTTATCGTTCGTGGCTCACCGGCTTTTTCTTCATCTCCGGTAAAATATACTGTGATGGTCACATCATCCAATAGCCGTTGCTGTTGCAAAGCTTTTAATGCCGCAATTACCAATACATCACCACCTTTCATATCATTTACACCCTGCCCTGTTGCTGTGCTGTCGGTCAACATAGTAAATGGATTAGGCGGCATATCGGGTTCAAACACTGTATCCAAATGCCCGATCAAAAAAAGTTTCTTTCCTTTCTTTCCTTTGCGATAAGCTACAAGGTGACCAGCTCTCTTCAGTGAATCAGGCATAGCTATCCAAACCACCGTAAAACCCAGTGTCTCTAATTCTTTCCTATACAAATCTCCTGTCTTTTTTACCCCGTCAATATTAAAAGTACCGCTATTGATATTCACCGATTCCTTTAGCAACTGAAGAGTGCCAGGCATACCTGTAGTAATGTTGCTTACTATCTGCTGTTCGATTTTGGAAAGTGTTTGTGCATTGCCGGCAACAACCATAAAAGAAATAACGACAGAGCATATGTATTTCTTCATCCTTCATTTTTTTGGAATAGAAAGATAATTGTTTGTTAGCAGATTCTAAGGCTCAGGTTTTGAGTGAGGTTATATTTCAGCCTGATTGAACAATAACTAAAAGAAGTTCTACCTGTTTTAGTTTTCTGCAACCGTAGATGGCTGCACCAGATCATCGGGAAAAAAAAAGTCGGCCAGCCAAACAGTAGATTCTAAATATTAAAAAACAGGAACGACCACAAAGCAAATCAAGAGCCTTGATTCTTCGTCGTTTAAAAAACCCGGGAAATAACTAAATCTCAATCCTTTCCAATACCATCAGTACTTCCCTGAGCTTGATCCAGGCCAACTGCCATTCTTCTTTTGCGCTGTGCAATTGTTCGTGATGCTCTTTCTTTAATTCCCCTCTCGCTTTTAGATAGGCTTCCAATTTTTCAAGGAACTCTTTATTCAGTGCATCCAATTTATTTGTGTGTTCCAATGTGATTACTTTAGATTCAGGATAAATAAAACCTGCCATAAAGGTAAGCTTGTAAAATCGGGCATGGGCAAGTCTATACATTTTATACATAAATCATTAAACAGCTCTGTACATACCAATGGAACTATCTTGCACGATATTGAGAAAATTTATCCCCATTTTTCCCCAATAGCTATGATTTTAGAAGGTTTTTCCAAGCAAAAAAATTGGCATAGATTTTAAAGAATACTTCTAATATAAAACATAAAATCATGAATCACAATGCTACACTCGACGACATGATCATCCAATACAGTGAAAATCCTTTTGTTGATGAAATGCAATACAAAGCGTTTACGACTTACGACAGGATTAAAAAGACAACCATTTTAAACAAGTTACTTTACATGTCCAATCTTGTTTCTCAAAATAAAATGGAAGAAATGAGACAAACATTTCGCTCTATTCAACCCGGTATTTAATAAAGAAATATAATTTGACCCCATCTGGTTGGTAAAAAAAACACTCACTTAATAATATTTTATTTCGACCGCCTATTCTGTTACTCTTGTTCCCTGGGATGCAACGGCTTTCCATTTTCCATTTCTCTTAATCCACACATCATAAAACCTGCTTCTTCGTTCAGCGGCAATTCCCTTCTCTTTTCTAAATGTGTGTACAATAAAAGTGATTACGGCAGTATTACCATACAAATTAATCACATTATTCTCCAGTCTGAAAGAATCAATGAAAATACTGTCCCTGTAAC
>JBKJLR010000020.1:0-5152 GCA_046596865.1 Chitinophagaceae bacterium | reverse complement strand
TTATTACAACCAAAATCAGTTTGACTCCGCTTTATTTTATTATAAAAAAGCGGAACAACTGAATGACAAGTATCAGAAGCCCTTGGCTGAATCGCAACGATTATACAACCGGATCGGCGTCCTGTATTATGAAAACGGGAATTACCGGCAGGCAAGAAATTATTTTGAAAAAGCCATCACCCTTACAAACGCTGCGGATAAAAACCTGCTGGCAAATTATAAAATAAATGTAGGATCAATTTTGATAAAGCTGGAAGAATACGAGTCAGCTCAACGGGTGTATGAAAGTATGCTGCCTTACAATGCATTCAATGATGAAATATATCACAACCTTGCCATCATCAGCCTGAAACAAAAAGATTTTAAAAAAGCCATTACATTTCTGCGAAAAGTTAATTATACCAATAATAAAAAAAGTATCGACCTGTATTACAATTTTGGTCTGGCTTATGCAGCACTGAAAGAAGAGGATTCATCTGAGCTTTATTTGCAAAGAGCCATTACGGATAATTTGAGATGGAATGGCCGAAGAAAGAATATCCCATTTGGCCTTATTCTCAACTACCAGGCTGATGAACTGGTAAAACAGCAACTTTATAAAGAAGCAGCTGCCCGGTATCAGCAAGCTATCCTCCAGTTTCATACCGATTTTAAAGAGACTGACCCTATTAAAAATCCCGAAAATTTCACTGGTGTTTTCTCCTATATCAACTTGTTTAATACGCTGGCATTAAAAGCAGATGCCTTCGAAAACTGGTACCAGCAAGATAAAAATATTGAACACCTGAAAGCATCCTTAGCTGCTTACCAGTCTGCCTTTAAACTGGCGGATTACATTGAACGGACCTACGATTCCGATGAAGCCCGTTTATTTCTGGGAAAAATAAAATACACCGTCCACAGCCGCCCCATTGAGATAAGCCTGTTGCTGTATGAGATTACCCGGCAAAAAAATTATTTAGAAGAAGCCTATTTATTTGATCAGCGGAATAAAGCTTCTCTTCTTTCACTCAGGGTGCAGGAAAACGAATTAAAAAACAGGCCGGGTTCATCCACAGCGATGGTTCAGCAGGAAGTAGCGTTGAAAACTTCTATTACGAGATTAACGCTGAAAATTCAACAGGTAACCGACAGCAACCAATTATTGAAAATCAATTCAGCTATCCGTGATAACGAAATACAGCTGGGAAAACTACAGGACAAATTAATGGATGACCCCACCTGGAAACAAAGAAGATTTGTTGAACAAATACCTGCATCCTATGAATTACAAAAAATATTAGACAATAACACAGCTATCCTCTCTTTTCATTTATCCGAAAATGAATTACTTACTCTTATAATTACATCGAACCGGTTTGAATATAAGAAATCACCTATTGATAAAAACTTTTTTGATCAAATTGAATTGTTCAAAACAGCCCTTTTTAATACATCTGGCGAACAGCGGTATGCCGGAGTGGATGCAGCATCTTATTTATATAAAAAACTTATTTTCCCGGTTCAATCCAAACTTCCAGAGATAAAAAGACTTGTCATTATCCCGGATGATGAACTACACTATCTTCCTTTTGAAGCATTGCAGGATGAAAACAATAAATATCTTATCGAACGATTTTCTATTCAATACCAGTATGCCACAGCTCTGCTGGGCGAAAACAAAAAAATAAAATTACCTGCGGGCATCTTGTCTTTTGCACCGTTCTCCAAAAAAGGATACACTGATTCATCAGGTAACTCACTCAGCATTTTGCCTGCCTCGGGGAAAGAAATAGTCAACCTGGGAGGAATTAACTTTACAGATTCACTGGCTACCAAAAAACAATTTCTCCAGGCTGTCAATCATTACAGCATAGTTCACCTGGCTACACATGCCAGTGTCAACAATGAAGACCCCTCCCGTTCTTTTATTGCCTTTTACCCCGGCAATAGTGATTACAAACTCTATGCACAGGAAATTTATGATCTACGGCTTGATTCCACACAATTAGTTATACTCAGTGCCTGTGAAACCGGCACAGGAAAACTGGTTAAAGGTGAAGGATTGATGAGTTTGTCCCGGGCATTTGCTTATGCCGGCTGTCCCAATATCATTACATCATTATGGAAAGCTGAAGACAAAACCACCGCTTTTATCACTCAACGCCTGCATTATTACCTAAATAAGAAGTATAGTAAAGATGAAGCATTACAACAGGCCAAAATCGATCTGCTGAATAATAAAGAAATAGACCCTCGTCTCAAATCTCCCAACTATTGGGCTCATCTAATATTTATTGGCAATTATGAACGTACTCAAAATTCTTCCAACCTGGTGTTGGTGGCTATCATTATCATTCTTGGAGCCGTAGCTTATAAATTAATAAAAAGAAAACCCTGAACAAAGCCAGGACAGTTATAGATGGGATCCTACTAATTTTTCTTATAGGAAAGAAGTGTATAATCATTACCCTGTAAGAAAAATATCTATCGCCACTTCAACATCTTTACCTGGCGTATGAGTTTGCCGGTAACTTTCGCCCTATACAGATGATTGGGATCACCCTGTATTTTATTCAGTAACTCTAAAGCATAATCATAATCTTTATTGCGCACATAGCTAAGGGATAAATAATACTCCGCTTCATCATTCAATACCGGCTGTTGAGTTTGTTTATTTGCCTCCAGCACTTCCTTAAAACATTTGTTAGCTTTGCTATAGTCCTGCAACTCAAGAGCCGCTGCACCACAGAGAAATTTTCCTTTCGTAGTAAGATCTTCCCCCGCATCGTGAAGCCGCAATACTTCCTTATAATTTTTATCACCATAAGCTTTTTCAGCAGAAGTTTCATTGGTATTCCCATCACGAACAGTTACCAACGAATACGATTGATAGCTGGAAGCAAAAACTTTATCCGGAGAAAGGGTAAAGAAATTATAAACCAAATACCCACCGATCAGTAATACCAAACTAGCCGCAACAGATATACTGTAACGAAGAATTTTGTTAGTTGGCCGTATCTTCCTGGTTGGTTGCTGCATCTCATCTCTCATCTGATCATGAATATGAGAAACCTGTTTACGCAAACCATACATCTTTACTGCTTCACGGGCTAATTTCAAAGTAGCGAGTTCATGCTGCAAAGATTTATCTGTATTCAGTTGTTCCTCCAGGCTGACTTTTTCGGATCCTCCCAATTCACCATCCAGGTATTGAATCAATTTTTCAGACATTTCGGGTGTAGAATTATCCATTTAATACGTTTTTCAAGGTTTCTTTCAAGGCCGGTTTAGCATTCACCATTTGTGCCAGTTGCTTTAAGCATTTAAATTTTTTATTTCTTACCACCTGTTCATTTTCATAATCCGTTGCTTCCAGTATTTCTCTCATCGAAAGGTTCTCGTAATAAAACAAGAGTAAAATTTTCCGGCAGGATTCTCCCAACTCTCCCACTAATTTCACCACCTCTGCTTTTCCTTCCCGGTCGGCTAAGTAGTGACTGGTGTCTAACTCCACTTTATCCTGCCCTCTTTCATATTTTTCTTCTCTCGCCAGTGCTCTGCCTCTTTTTTTTAATTCATTTAACCAGGTAAAACGATTCAGGGAGAATAAAAATGTTTTCACAGTGGACTCTCCCCTGAACTTATCTTTTTGCACCAGGTCAATAAAAGCAACCACCACTTCCTGGAACATATCTTCTGCATCCTGGCGGCTACCGCTGTTGTTCATGACGTACCAGCTCAGGCTGTCGAAATAGCTCCTGTAAATAGCTTTTATCGTCGCATCCATCCTTTGCCCGGAACGAAGATTGGCCACCAGTTCCGAATCCGGGAAGTTCCTGATTACCTCCATGCTTTATATGTAGATTTGTAAGTTTAAAATCTGGTTTTGTAACCTAAACTAAGGATTATTTTTTAAGTAAACAGGGCTAACCTCATTAAAGGCAATGAACTATTTTGAATTATTTGACATACCGGTACAATTGAATGTAAATGTGGCTTCCCTTTCCAAAAAGTTTTTTGAGCTCAGCAAAAAATATCACCCCGATTATTTTGTTCAGCAAAGTGAGGAAGCACAGGGAGAGGCATTAGAAAAATCTGCTCTGCTGAATAAGGCATGGAAAACATTTCAAACCCCTGCTGCTACCATAAAATATGTACTACAGGAAAAAGGCTTGCTGATGGAAGATGAAAAATATGAGCTACCACCTGGTTTCCTGATGGAAGTATTAGACATCAATGAACAATTAATGGATATGGATAAAACCAGTGATACGCAGCAATTATCATCCATCATCTCTCAACTCTCCTTTCAAATTTATGAGCCTGTTAAAAAAACGGTGGAGAATTACAAAGATGATATTGTTACGGAAGAAGAATTGCTGCAGGTGAAAGAATACTATTACAAGAAAAAATATTTAGACCGGATCAACCGGGAACTGTCCGCCGGGAAATAAACTAGGGCTAACCTGATTTAATCCCAATAATCAAACTTAAAACTTGTAAAATTCGTATCTGGAATATGTTTAGATTAATAACAGTTATCCTTTTATTTCTTTGTTCCCTGCTTACTATTTTGCCAGTGCCAGCAAGACAGTTATGGTACCTTGCCGTAGCGGTATCCGAGTTTTCATGGGTGTTTTTAATTTTTGCAGGGCTTACATTAATATGGAGTTTTAAGAAAAGCAAATACAGGGTTGCATCCATTTCTTTGGGCATTATTTCTGTACTCCTTTTTTTATTCCCGATTGCTGGCGCCTGGTCTATCGGTCGCAATCTTGAAAACCGGCTGGAAAAAGAACTTCAGGTTAAAGAGATTGACTTGAAGGGCTTTCACCAAAAACAACCTTATTCTTTTTCGAGGATGTTAACGGGTACCGGGGCAAAGAAGATAGCTTACACGACTTATCATTATGCCGTTCATTCAGGTGTTGACCTTACGCTGAATTATTATCCCGCACAAGTGGCAGGCATCCGGCCATGTCTTGTCGTGGTACATGGGGGATCATGGGCAAAAGGAAACAGTTCAGAACTCCCGGATGTAAATAGTTATTTCGCCAATGCGGGTTACCAGGTGGTAACAATAAATTATCGGTTGGCACCGAAATTTACCAGCCCATCTCCGCAGGAAGATCTGCAGGCTGCGCTTAGTTTTGTACGTCAGCATGCTGGT
>JBKJLR010000122.1:0-3753 GCA_046596865.1 Chitinophagaceae bacterium | reverse complement strand
TGAACAGCCAGTATTGGAATCTAATACAAAAACCTGGTGGATTTTATAAATTAAGATCAGGTACCGGACTTTTCCTGGAGATGGGCGGCCGCACTACTTACTTTGTTGTCTCCAAGGCCGAAGCAAATACTGATAACCAGCTCTGGCAATTAGAATTGGCAGATAATGGAAATTTTTATATTAAATCAAAAGGCGGACAATATCTTGGGGTATACATGAGCCAGGTTACTAATGGAACGGTTGTCGGACTTCACAACACCTTAGATAACCCATCTTTTCAAAAGTGGCAATTAATAAAAATGACGGATGACAGGAGGAAAGTCAGTTCTTTCCAGCCAGAAAGAGATGGGTTTCGTTTTATAAATACATTTAACGGCGAAGATTTTATCCGGTGGGGAGGTTTATGTGGCGGAATGGTTTATACGGCATTAGATTATTTCCGGCACCATATGCCCATCCCTGCACAATCTTATACTCCGGCAAATGCCACTCCACTTCAGTCTTACATTTATCAGCGTCAGCAACATTCTGTTTCCAATGTAAATGAAAAGTGGTCTGAACTGGAAGTTGCTTACAATACAAGGGGTGGAGAAATTTTCCAGTGGGGGATACAGGGATTTGGCGGTGGCCGTCTGGAAGAATTAAAAAATACAATTGATGCCAATAGCTCGGCACCGATAGGTTTATTTGGTGGAGGAGTTCCCAGCATTGACGGGGGTACCGGCGGTAATCATGTTGTACTTGCTATGGGATATTCTTTAGGCAGGTATACCGGCAATTTTGAAGGTCATCCCGAAGATTTCAAAATTTTGGTTTATAATCCCAACCATAGAAACCAAACTACTACATTAGTTCCTAACATGGCTGGTCAATGTTATTTTGAAGTAGAAAGTGGTAAGGTCTGGAGAACTTATTTTGTAAATAGCAGGTATGATAATGATCATACACCACCACGGGATATTCCTAATTTTCCTGAAGGTGAACCGGAAGGAAGTATCCGCCATTTATATTTTACTTTTTTTACTGGTGGAGATGATTTACGTGGCAACAATGATAATGTCCACATCACCGTACATTATACAGATGGCACTACGCAGAACTTTCCAAATGTAAATGGTCTTGCAAGATGGGTAGATAATAGTAGTCAGAGCATTCACATAGAATTGAACCGTCCCGTACGCAAGAACCAAATTTCTCATTTTACCTTAACTACTACTTTCGGTGATGGTTTTGACAGTGACGACTGGAACCTCGATGCCTATAAAATAACCAATGGTATGGGTGCAGGAGGAAGTGTATTTGCTGAAAAATATGCTCCGGAGGGGACCTACCTTGTCAGGTTTTCGGGAGATCAGCATTTGCAAAGATATTCTATACCTGTACTATAGCCGATATGTTTTAAAGTACAGTATTAATTGTAATTTCTACCGGAGTTTTTGTACAAACTAATTTTTAAATATGAGAAAGCCAATCCCTGCCAGGATTATTACCAGCTTTTTATTTTTCCTGGTTATTTTTCTGCAACCCAGCATCCAGTGCAGTAATAATAAAGCTGACAATAAGTCAAAAGTAAACAGTGGTAATCCTATTTATGCCAAAGACCAAAATGCCGGTATCCAATGGTCCTTATCTGCCCCCGATCAAATAATTGCATCCGACGTAAAAATGCAGTCCAACGCCCTAGAAGTGTCTGATGCAGATATGAACTACCTGGAAAAAGCCGATATGAAGGGAGGCGAGTATATTTTTTCTTCAGCTGCAGTAGATGTTGCCAAACTGGAACCCGGCAGTTTTGTTTTCTTTCGCAATCATTCAGTAAGAAAAATTATTTCAACGGAAAAGAGTAACGGTAAAGTGGTGGTGAAAACAGAAAAATGCAAATTCACGGATGTATTCTCCGATGCACATTTACATTTTAAAGAACATTACGACTGGAAGGATAACAGCAAAGCTATTTTAAATAAATTCAATGTATCCTTCGGAAATCCTGTTTATGCCCAAGGCGATGGTGGGAATGATGTAACCCAAAATCTTTCGTATGAAGGTGATTTAGCCGGATATCATATTTCGATTTCATTGGCGCCTGAAGGTGGCCGTAAATTGAATTATGAAATCATTATGAGTCGTCAGAATGCCGGGCAGGCCAATGTTACCTTCAGAGGATACATCAGCGATTATGACAATGAGACTGAACTGACCGTTGCAAATTCTGAATTGCAGTTGTTCCGTTCACAGAATCAGAATCTGCATGGCGAAGTGGAAGTTTTATTTGCGGCGGTGGAGCTTGGTGAAGAAGGGGAGCTGATTAATATTCCGTGGACTATGTTTGAAAGACCGATACTGATTGGCGGAATACCCTTTATGTTTAAGACAAAAGCCAATGTAAAAATTTTCCCTTACATACTGGAAAATGCCAGCAGCCAGGGTAATTTTAAATTTACGTACGACAGTAATATCGGCTTTCAATATAGTGGTAATGCAGTGAATGCAGAAGGGAGTGTGGCTTCCAATACGATGGAAGTGATTGGTGAAACACTGTCCGCCTCCATGATGGGTAATGGCATTGGCATTGGAGTAGAATTTCCCCGGTTTGAGATTGCATCTCTTGGTGAAATTGTAGTTCCGTATTTCTTAATGAATACCGTGGTTGACACACAGGTGGATACATATGCACCTTGCCAGATGGGAAATATGCGTTGTAAATTGGTAGCAGGTCTTTCACTTAGTTTTTTTGGCGCAGAATACAGTGCTGAAAGAGAATTGTGGAAAGCCAATAAACGCTGGGAAAGACCAGGTGGCCGTTGCCCGCCGGAAGAAGAATAGGCTGGTGTTATAAATGCAGGGTTATAAAAAAGATATTAAATGTTTTATTTTTAATCTTACCCCGGTAATAACATAGTGCAGACGATTTTAAGAAATCCTCCATAAAAATAACCCGTTGAGTAGATACTGCAAGGAGAATAAAATTGCTTTCCTGCGATTTAGAAATAATTTCCCCATTATTATATTCTCACTCCGCTTAGTGTTGATGTAAGTGAATTTTGATAAACGTTCGGGATAAAAAAATACAGTAAAATTAAACAATCGACCTATGGCACAAGGTTTGAAGTCAACACTATGACTAAATTTTTATAAAAAAAATAAAATACTGATCATGGGAGATGTAAAAAACCTTCGCCGGGAAGAAGCGAATAAAAAAATTAAGGAAATCGCAGAAAATACAGATATCTGTTTATTTACCACTGATCTTACTACTCTCCCTTTGAAGACAAGACCAATGTCTACTCAAAAAATAGATGAGGAGGGAAATTTATGGTTCTTTAGTGAAATGGATAGCGATAAAAACCAAGATATTGCAGACGATGACAGAGTTCAATTATTCTATTCCAATAGAAATAATTTTGAATACTTAAGCTTATATGGCAGAGCTAGTATTATCAAGGATGATGCAAAAGCAAAAGAACTATGGAAGTCGCATGTAAAAATATGGTTTAAAGAACCTGAGGATCCTAATCTCACCATACTAAAGGTAGTGCCTGAAGATGGATATTATTGGGATACTAAAGACGGAAAACTCACTTCATTATTCAAGATGGCAATTGGTATGATTACCGGTAAAGAACTTGATGGTAGCATTGAAGGAAAAGTAAAAGTTTAAGGGTATTTGTCTTGAGTATGATTTTCAAAATAGAGGCTTAGAATTTATAAAACTCTTTCATTCTGGTCATCAATATTTCTTTTTTTCGCCGGGAT
>JBKJLR010000024.1:0-2802 GCA_046596865.1 Chitinophagaceae bacterium | reverse complement strand
ACACAATCATGCACATTCGGATGATTTTGATCATTAACCCTTCAAGTGCTTTGCAGTTTTTGAATTACCTTGGATAAAATTTCTGAAATGAGAAAACTACTTGTTCTCTTTTTCCTTTTTTCCACCAATCAACTTTTTTCTCAATCAAAAGATGAGCTGGCTATCCGCCAATTATTGGATAAACAAAACGCTGCCTGGAACCGGGGCGACATAGACAATTTTATGAACGGTTACTGAAAAAATGATTCCATGATGTTTATTGGCAAAACTGGCGTTACTTACGGCTGGAGCAATACATTAAAAAATTATAAAAAAGGATACCCGGACACAGCAGCAATGGGTAAACTTACTTTTACCCTGATACAAGTAAAGAAATTATCGAAAGAATATTATCATGTTACCGGAAAATGGTTCCTGAAACGTTCAATAGGAGATATTGGCGGTCACTACACATTATTGTTCAGGAAAATAAATAACCATTGGGTTATCATTTCAGATCACAGCAGTTAATCATTTAAACAATACTCAATATGGTACTTATAATTATTGGCATCCTTGTATTAATTGGCGGGTTTGCCCTGAAGAGAAGCCCCGAATATTATCGGTTTGCAAAAACTGTACGGAGTATTGCCGTAGCAATTATGGTTGCCGGGGTTTTATCAAAATGTATTGTGCAGATCAATGCCGGTCAGATCGGTGTAAAATCCCTTTTCGGCAAAGTTCAAAATGATGTTTTAAGCAGTGGGTTGCATTTTATTAATCCTTTTTCAGAGGTACAACGGCTGGATATAAAAACACAGAACTATACCATGAGCGGTGTACACGACGAAGGAAACCAAACCGGCGATGATGCTATCCGGGTATTGACGTCTGATGGATTAGAAGTAACTATTGATCTAACTGTTTTATATAAGCTTCTTCCATCGGAAGCTCCACGCCTTGTTCGGGAAACCGGTGTTGATTATACAGATAAAATAGTTCGCCCCTTAACAAGAACCAAGATAAGGGATAATTCAGTTTATTATGAAGCCGTGTCCCTCTATTCCAACAAAAGAGATGAATTTCAACAACGTATTTTTAAAAGTATTGAAGAGGATTTTAAAAAAAGAGGACTGGTACTTGAGCAATTGCTCGTTAGAAACATTACACTGCCTGCCTCGGTAAGGGCCACTATCGAACAAAAGATCAATGCAGAACAGGATGCACAGAAAATGCAGTTTGTACTTTTAAAAGAAAAACAGGAAGCAGAACGGAAAAGGGTAGAGGCGCAGGGTATTGCCGATTATCAGCGCATCATTAACATTGGGCTGACCGATCAGCAATTACAATATGAACAAATAAAAGCCTACCTGGAGCTTGCAAAATCACCTAATTCAAAAGTGATTATTATGGGTAAAGGAAATGCGCCGGTAATATTGGACACTAAAAATTAATTGGCCTGTACGAGATACCGTTGTTGAATCTTTCCAAAACTAAAATAAGCAACCAGCAATCCTACGGAAGAGAAGAAAATATCATTATAATCAAAGGTGCGGCCAAAGAAAGGAATTAATTGCAAGTATTCATTTACGAGGAGCATTCCGAAACCAAGCAGGCAGACTAATCGAAGATCATATAGTGTTTGAATTTTAAAAAGCCGGGCTACTAAAAAATTTCTACCGCTGAAAAACCAATAAGCCCCAAACGGTATCAGGAATGAACCCAGAAGGTTGGGTGCTATGTTCAAAAAAAATCGGGTAGGATCATCAAACAAATGCAGGGGCCGGACAACAAACTTAATGGCCCAAACTAAGATTGTTCCGGCAATGATAATCCATTTACTTATTTGCTTTAGCTCCATGAAAAACTGTAATGAGTTTCTAAAATACTCTTTTTATCTAAATTGTCCTGCGTATCAAGGTGTATTTTAGTTTGACCTGCAGCAAAAATTATCTCATTCCGGAGTTTTCCAAATTTTATATAAATAACGCAGGAAGAAAAACAGACTGATAAACATTCCGGCATAAAAAAGAATTGTATACAGCTGAGGTTTGCCGTTTATGTAACCCAATTTAAAATAAATCCCTGCTGTCGCACAAGCCATCATCCAGAACAATCCCAGCGCAATTGAATTGAGAATTTTTACAAAGAAATTTTTAACCTCAGGATCCCAGTTCTGTTCCATGTTTACATTTATTTCAAGATATCAAGTTACTGCTTTTCAAAAACTCCCCGTTATCTTGTTAATCAATCAACAGGTTTTTAAACCCGGTTGAATCACCATTGAAGACATTGAAATCTACTTTAGATGTAATACCATTTACCCGGCCCTCCTGGCTATGTTGCCAAAAGATCCAGCCCCGTTTTATACGAGGTTGTCCGGGTTGGTAATAATGCGCAATCCATAAAGGATATCCATCAAACTCACTCCCCAGGTTTTTATTATAAAAATCTACATTGGTATAAATTATCGGTTTTACCTGGTAATGATTTTCAGCTATCTCCAGCCATTTTTTAATTTCCGTTTTTAACTGGGCCGGGGTAGCTCCGTTCAGTTGTTCTGCATCTAAAACCGGTGGCATATCACCGGGTTCCAGTTTCACCCGGTCAATAAAATTTTCTGCCTGCATCCTTCCATCTTTGGAACCGATAAAAAAATGATAGGCACCCCTGATAATACCATTGTCCTTTGTTCTTTTCCAGTTACGTTTAAAGTTCGGGTCCATATTTGCAATTCCTTCTGTAGCTTTTATAAAAGAAAAACCAAGCTGTATTTCTTTTACTTTGATGGCCTTTACTTCTTCCCAGGCAATTATAGATTGA
>JBKJLR010000399.1:0-16932 GCA_046596865.1 Chitinophagaceae bacterium | reverse complement strand
CTTTCGGTCTGCCGAGGTGACTCATTAATATAACCTTACCGCCGTCCGTCAATATCTTTTTGATGGTTGGAATGGCTGCCGTCATACGGCTATCATCCGTAATTTCAAACTTATCGTTGAGTGGCACATTAAAATCTACACGGACCAGGACTTTTTGTCCTTTGAAATTGTAATCAGCAAATCCAGACATACCTGTTCTTTTTATAATAAATAATTATAGCTGAGGTGTTTTTTGTTTTTGTGATTCCCTGAATAAAACATGTCCTGCCACTGTCGCCATCACTTCATCTGTCACATCTTTTCCTCCCTTAACATTCGTGTAGATATTTTTAAGAGTATGTTTCGGCCCGAAAGGAAAACCCCACCAACCAAATAATGCTGAGATAAGAGTGAAGGGCAACCCTTTTGTAACAGCATTTTCCCGGCTGCGAACCAGGTAAATCCCGGAGGTACGTTTAATAGTAACGACAAGTAAAGAGATAGCATATGGATAATAGATAAATTTTCCTCCTTCGGTTACTTCCTTTTGTAAATCCTCAGATGTCAGTCCTTTAATATTCTTAATTTTCATAAATGCCTGCTTAAAAAATACCGCAGCAAATAGTTATACCAATTTACAGCGATAAAAAAAAGAACTGATTATTTGCTTATAAGTTTTGCAAAATAATTTACCGTTCTCACCAACTGACTTACATAACTCATCTCGTTATCATACCAACTTACTGTTTTTACCAATTGCTTATCTCCCATGGTCATCACTTTTGTCTGGGTTGCATCAAATAGAGAACCGAAGTGTATTCCAATAATATCACTGCTTACAATTTCATCTTCTGTATACCCAAAGCTTTCATTTGCGGCAGCTTTCATGTCTGCATTGATTTGATCGGCAGTTACTGTTTTACCAAGGATAGATGTTAATTCGGTCAGGGAGCCTGTGATAACCGGAACTCTTTGTGCACTGCCATCTAATTTTCCTTTTAATTCAGGCAACACCAAACCAATTGCCTTTGCAGCCCCGGTAGTATTGGGGACAATATTAGCAGCAGCAGCTCTTGCACGTCGCAGATCGCCTTTGGGATGGGGGGCATCCAACGTATTCTGGTCATTTGTGTAAGCATGAATAGTTGTCATAATACCAGTGATGATACCATATTTATCATTCAGTACTTTTGCCATTGGCGCCAGGCAGTTGGTAGTACAGGAAGCACAAGAAATAATTGTTTCGCTGCCATCCAATATGTTATGGTTTACGTTGAATACAACTGTTTTTAAATCCCCGGTAGCGGGTGCCGAAATCACTACTCTTTTAGCGCCGGCAGTAATGTGAGCGGTAGCTTTATCTTTATCAGTAAAAAAACCTGTGCTTTCAATTACTACATCCACATCATGGCTTCCCCACGGTATTTGAGAAGGATCTTTTTGTGCATATATTTTTACTGAATCGCCATTTACTACAATCGAATCTTCCGTAGCTTTTATTTCTGCTTCAAAGCGGCCCTGAGCACTGTCATATTTTAAGAGATGAGCTAATACTTTTGGACTTGTCAAATCATTGATGGCCACCACATCAATTCCTTCCATTTTATATATCTGGCGATATACTAACCGGCCGATACGACCAAAGCCATTGATGGCAACTTTAACTGTGCTCATTTTTAAAAATTTTAATTTAGTAATCCAGCCTTCACTTAGGCGTTAGCTGATAAAAGAGGTGCAAAGGTAATAAAACAGTATGTGTTTAACTGTATCAGATTTGATTAAAACAGCCCTTGCAGTGATATAAAGGAAACGCAATATTGAAAACTACCTTAATCAAGCTCAGGCAGGAAAAACATTTGGCCAAAAACCGGTGCAAACCTATCTTTGCCGTCCCTTAAAATGACTTACTCATCCTGAGTGGAGTCAAGAAACGGCCCGTTCGTCTAAGGGTTAGGACACCACCCTTTCACGGTGGTGATACGAGTTCGAATCTCGTACGGGCTACTTAAATACATTCAGTACCACCCGGTGCTTACCGAAACCCCGCAAATAAAGTGTTTGCGGGATTTTTTTTATTTAAAACATTTTCAGTTTAAATCAGTTTTCATCGATTCTGAACATTGTCAATTACCCATTTCGTTCCATCACATTATTTGCCCAACTTCAATTTTTATTAATTTCATTTTTGAACTAATCCATTTGCAAGCCCTTGCCACTGCACTTTGGAAAATAGTCCGATTGCGCCTATACCAATAGCAATATCCCGGATTTTATCCGTTAGCGAATCTGCATGATCATTGGGTTTTATATTTCTGTCAATAATCCAGGCAGTTATTTTTGTTCCTTGCCGGATAACTAAAAAATTACTGGTGGCTTCCTCCGAATAAAAGTGTGCTGTTTCATTTGTAGTACCAAAAGGATTTTGACAAGGCCTTACCCTAAATCCGGTGCTTTGCATATTTCCTTCAGCCACTTCATTCAATGCTTCCACACAAACCCAATCATAACCATCACCTTCTGAACTTCCGGGACCGGGTATATCAATTTTAAAATAATCACCTTTTTCAGCACTTCTCTCTACTTCATTTCCAATTGCATCCATAATCTGAAACCTGGCACTTATAATTCCCGCTACATGATGCCATTCGTTTACATTCAGTAAGCGGTCTTTTGCAATTTCATAGAATCCCTTAGCCTCGTTTTCATCTATTAATTCAACTGTGGCTTCTGCTTCAATTTCTGCACCTGTATACTGTGCCGGAACAATGCCTGTAAAATCTTTCTGTTTCATAATTCTATCATCTTTTTTATTTGGTTTATCAACAAATCCTCGGCAACTGTTCTCCTGCCAGCATATTCACCACTCTTCTGCCACCAATATTGCTTTTCATTAAAACCTGTTTTACATGTTCGGTTGTTACTTCTCCAACTATACTTGCCTGTGCTCCATGCTCCCATTGTTTCAATTGCGATAAAAATTTATCTGCAATAGACTCATTAACTACTGCTACAAATAACCCCTCGTTGGCAACATATAAGGGATCAAGCCCGAGCATTTCACAAGCCCCATATACTTCTTCTTCAACAGGAATATTTTTTTGTGAAATATCAATACCGAGTTTTGCATCCTGTGCAATTTCATTTAACACAGTGGCCAGTCCGCCCCTTGTTGGGTCACGGAGTAAATGAACATCATTGCCAAATTCATTTAATAATTCCAACACAATTTTATTTAATGGTCTTGTATCGCTGCTGATTGTTGTTTCAAACTGCAATCCCTGCCTGGTGCTCATAATGGTGATGCCGTGCCTTGCCAACGGGCCGCTTAAAATAATTTTATCACCAGCTTTTATATTGTCAATATCAATGTTTGCTTTGGCATGTACTTCGCCAATGCCTGTTGTATTGATGAAAATTTTATCGCCCTTTCCTCTTTCCACAACTTTGGTATCACCGGTTACTATTTGTACGCCGGCAATTTCGCAAGCCGTCTTTATACTAACCAATATTTCCCAAAACTCTGTCATCTTTAAACCTTCTTCCAGCACAAATCCAAGTGATAAATATTTTGCCGCTGCGCCACACATGGCTAAATCATTTACTGTTCCATTAATGGCCAAATCACCAATATTACCACCTTCAAAAAAAATGGGTGATACCACATAAGTGTCCGTACTCATCGCCACTTTTCCATTCAAATTAAAAATGGCTCCGTCATGTTTTTTATTGAGTAAATCATTCTCCAATAGCTTGAACACACCTGTATCCAATAACTGGCAGGTTAAAGTGCCACCACTTCCATGCCCTAAATTGATGGTGTCAAAATCAAGCTTTGGCATGGGGCAGGAAAGAATCATGAGTTTGTCAATTGGGAATGGTGAATAGTGAATTAAGTGCTTCGCTTTTCTGATTTATATTCTTCAGTATAAGAGTACCCTTCGATAAACTCAGGGTAAACTGCAACGATGCTAAATTGAAATACAAAAACTGGTTTCAAAAAAATAAATTTAAAAATTTAAACACTACAAATTAATTAAACAGAATAAACCTAAGTTGCCCTTTAGGGGATTGGGGTTTCTTCTACTAATTCAGTCGCTAAATTAAAATGATAATACGCCGCACAGGCTCCTTCACTACTCACCATTGGTGCTCCCAATGGTTTTACCGGTGTACATTTTGTTCCGAAGTTTGGACATTGATGCGGTTTTATTTTCCCCTTCATTACATCACCAGACAAACAGGTCGGATCTTCATGTGCCTCAGGAATATCAATACTGAACTTTTTATTGGCGTCGTAAGCACTATAATCTTCTTTGATCGCATATCCGCTAAAAGGGATATTACCAATGCCACGCCATTCACGGTTGGTAATTTCAAATATTTTATCAATTACTGAAATGGCATTTTTATTTCCTTCGGCTTCAACTACTCTTGTATACTGATTTTCTAATTTATATTCACCATTTTCTAATTGCTTTATGGTCATTAAAATTCCTTCCAGCAAATCAACTGGTTCAAAGCCGGTAACAACAATGGGCAATTTATATTTTTCTACCAGCGGATAATATTCAGAGATACCCATGATGGCGCAAACATGGCCAGCTGCAAGAAACGCATCTACCCGGCAATCATCATCACTCATAATAGCTTCCATGGCCGGTGGTACCAGCACATGTGATGTGAGAATGGAATAGTTTTTTACACCCTCACGATGTGCATGCACAACGGAAAGTGCATTGGCAGGAGCGGTAGTCTCAAAGCCAACTGCAAAAAAAACAACTTCCCTGTCAGGATTTTCTTTGGCAATTTTTACTGCTTCCAGCGGCGAATATAAAATGCGTACATCACCGCCTTTTGATTTTGCTTCCAACAAGCTAATGCCGCTGCCGGGTACCCGTATCATGTCACCAAATGAACAGAGAATCACATTCTCTTCCATGGCAAGATGAACGGCTTTGTCAATCAGGCTAACCGGCGTAACGCAGACCGGGCAACCAGGACCATGTATCATTTGTATGTTTGATGGCAACATATTAAGCAAGCCATTCTTTACCAAAGAATGTGTTTGCCCACCACATACTTCCATGATATTCCAGTTCCCTTTCACTGTTTCTTTAATTTCTTTTAAGAGTGCATCCACTATTTCAGGTGAACGGAACTCCGATACGTATTTCATATAATTTTTTAATTATGAATTATGCGTTATGAATTTCTCCTGCAACTGTGTATCCATATCTGCAGAAGTTATATTATTTTCATAGTAAACCATTTGCCCGAAAGAAATATTCTCATCATTAGGCGATAAATTCCGGTGAAAAAATAAATAATTTGTTTTGCTTAAATGAATTTTACACAAATCAACCAGCACACTGTTTTGAAAAACGCCACCACTGAAAGTAATCTTTTTTATTTTACTAAATCCGGCAATAATACCAATTAAATGCACCAGTGAATAATGAAATTTTGCTGCAATATATTCTACCGTTAAACCTTCTTTTATATCAGTGATAATATTGCTGATAAAAATTCCGGTGTGGATGTTCTTGTAATGTATACCTTCTGTAAAATAGCTTGTAGTAAAATCCCAACCATTTTTTTGAAAGTATGCAAATGCCTTCTCTTCCAGCAGCATGGCGGCTTCGCCTTCGTAGGTTTGTTTATCAATTAGATTGAGCAGACAAGCCACTGCATCAAAGATTCTGCCAACTGCAGAACCATTTAATGGGTTTTGCTTTTGTAATAGTTTTTGATAAATATCCCATTCTTTTTGGGTGAACTTATCTTTTAAAATATTATCTGCCATCCCTGCTGTCCGGTAGCAAACGGCCAAAACTGAAAGTCGTGGTTCTTTGGCCATTTTATCTCCGGCAATTACCGGGAAATAACCGAAATGATAACAACGCAGCATTTCATTATTTTGATATATAAAAAATTCACCCCCCCAGATATTTCCATCATCACCCAAACCGGTTCCATCCCAAATTACACCAAGCACAGGTTCTGTTGTGTGTAATAAATTATTTTCTGTAAGTACGGCGGCAAAATGTGCTTTATGGTGCTGTACTTCTATAATTGGTATGTGCAGTTTATTACTTACCTGTTTTGCAAATTGATGTGAAAAATAATCAGGATGTTTATCAGCAACCACGACTTGCGGTGACGCATTGAATTGATTCAAAAAAAGCTGCACCAGCTTTTCATAACTCTGTTGCGCTTCATAACTATCCGTGTTGCCAAGGTATTGGCTGATGAAAACATTTTTATTATTAGAGAAACTAAAACTACTTTTAAGCAATGCGCCTGTAGTTAATATGCTTTCACCATGTTGGGTTGTATATCCAAAAAAAGATGGCGCCAACCCTCTTGAACGCCGGTGAATGATTTTTGTTTTTGTTTGCTGGCTAAACTGCAGCACAGAATCATCCTGCGGTACAACAATTTCACGGTTATTGGTTACTATAAAATCTGCAATGAATGAAAGTTCTTTTAATGCAACCTTATCATCATACACAAGGGATGCTTCGCTGATGTTGCCGCTGGTGGCTATAACAGGCTTGCCAAGGGCAGAAAGTATCAATTCAAACAAGGGTGTGTAGGGCAGCATTACACCTATCTTTGATAAACCCGGTGCAATATCCTGTGTGCAAATCGTTTTGTGCGTTTGGTCTTTTGCCAGCAGCAATATAATGGGTGAAGCAGGGCTTTGCAGCATTACCCTTGTTTCATCATCCAAAAAAAAACCTTCCTCCACTTTCTCAATAGAAGGGTACATCAATGCAAAAGGTTTGGATGGCCGGTGTTTTCTTGTTCGCAATAATTGCACCACATTTTTACTTGCAGCATCACACATTAACAGGTATCCCCCAATGCCTTTTACAGCCATTATTTTTCCATGCTGCAAACCGGAAATTATTTTCCTGATGATAGCTTCATTATTTTGGAGAAGGCATTTTCCATCGCTGGAAAATAACTGCATGGTTACGCCACAATCATGGCAGGAGTTGGTTTGTGAATAATGTCTTCTATTAGTCGGGTTATTGTATTCTGCTGTACATGCCGCACACATTGCGAAAGTATTCATGCTGGTGTTTATGCGGTCGTAGGGCAGTTGCTGTATGATGGAATAACGTGGGCCACATTGTGTGCAGGTGATGAAGGGATAGCGGTAACGGCGGTTATTTTTATCATGCAATTCCCTTTTACAATCGCTGCACATGGCATAATCAGGCGTAAGCATTAAAGAAGCATGGCCGGTTGATTTGCTTTCGTTTATTTTAAAAGCATCAACATGATTTGTATCAATCAGGCTGATGCTGTGTTGCTGAATTACTGCAAGCGGTGGCGGATTGCTGATGATGGATTGGTAGAATTGCTGTGCCGTATTTTCGGTACAACTGATTTCAATATGCACACCATCGGTTGCATTATTTACGAGGCCATTTATATTCATTCGCCTGGCAAGCTGGCAAACGAATGGCCGGAACCCAACGCCTTGAACGAGTCCATTGATATGTATATGATAGCCGGTCAATTATCAATTAAGTTGTTTTTTACCAATCACACATTGGCCAATATCCTTTCTAAGCTTTCATAAGGTACGTTTATTCAGGTTGAAAAAATATAAAAGACAGAGTTTGTTACAAAATATTTTTGATTTATAGAGTTGGTTTTGCCCCGGATATTTTCAGGTTCGCGGGGAGAAACAGAACTTGTTTTTTGGTAAATTGAATGCAACCTCTTCATTACCTGTCTTCGGGATTTACATACTTAAATTTATTCAACAGGTAGGCATACTTCTCCATATTTATTGGATTATAAAACCGGCTCTGCTTTTGGTGGAAATTTTTCAAGATATTTTTTGGCCGGATAGGCCGGGGAGTGAAGCCGCCCCCGCAAATGGGATAAACATTCTTAAATATTTCTACAGCAAAAATGCCGGGAATAAGTGGATTCAAAACCTACATGAAGGTCTATTTTTCACTAGTTGAGGCAAATACGTTTTATTGAGGCAGGGTGATTGGAAAAAATAGGATGGTTACTTGCAATTGTTTACTTAAAAAGATCATTTATAAAATCAAAAATCATCTTAAAGGTGTTTAGATACCTGCAGATAAACCTTGATGCAAATTATTTTGTTTAAATTACTCAAAAATTATCTTATGAAAACCAGGTTTTTAATTCTTGCCGCTTCCTTATTTATGATATCATGTCAGAAAGAATCTACCACCGGCGGCCCTGCGACAATCACTGAACAATCACAGATGAATGTAGCCTATGGAGCTGATCCTTCACAAAAAATGGACATGTACTTGCCGGCAGGCCGTTCCAATGCTGCCACCAAAGTCATGGTATTAATTCATGGGGGAGGATGGAGTACAGGGGATAAAGCAGATTTTACTGCTTATGTGGATACCCTGAAACGGCGGCTTCCAGGCTATGCTATTTTTAATATTAATTACCGGTTAGCTGCCGGCAGCACTAATCTTTTTCCAACTCAGGAAAATGATGTAAAAGCTGTTATTGAATTTATTTATGGTAAACGAAATGAATACAAAATTTCTGACAAATATGTTTTGCTGGGTACCAGTGCCGGGGCTCATCTTTCTTTATTACAGGCCAATAAATATACAATGCCGGTAAAGATAAAAGCTGTTGTTGACTTCTTCGGACCCACTGACCTTGTAGATATGTATAATAACCCGGCTTCTATATTTGCGCCACCCGCCGCATTAGCTGCGGTTGCAGGAGCCATACCAACCACTAATCTTGCTTTATATCAACAATCAAGTCCCATCACTTTTGTTACAGCCCAAAGTCCACCTACGATAATTTTACAGGGCGGTGCCGATATTTTAGTATCCCCTTCCCAGTCTGTAGCATTAAAGAATAAATTGCAGTCTTTTGGAGTGATACATCAGTATGTTCTTTATCCAGGCGAAAATCATGGGTGGACTGGGGCAAACCTGACTGACTCATTTGATAAAATTGCGGTGTTTCTTGCCGCTAATGTGAATTAAAAAATCTGTCCGCATTTTTTTTGAAAGCATTTCATCAGAATCGGATGCTTTTGTTACTTTCAATGGATGAATCCGAATGTGCCATTGGCTGAAAGAATCCGCCCCAATTCGTTAGATGAATTACTGGGACAGGAACATCTTGTGGGTAAAGGAAGTATACTGCGAACGGCAATTGAACATGGCAAAGTTCCTTCTATGATCTTTTGGGGGCCACCCGGCACCGGCAAAACCACCATCGCAAATATCATTGCACATACATTAGATGTTCCCTTCTTTCACCTTAGTGCTATTAGTGCAGGAGTAAAAGATGTGAGGGAAATAATTGAGCAGGCTAAAAAAAAACCAGGTGCTGTTTTATTTATTGATGAGATACACCGTTTTAATAAGGGTCAACAGGACGCATTGTTGGGTGCAGTAGAGAAGGGTATCATTACCTTAATTGGTGCTACAACCGAAAACCCGTCTTTTGAAGTGAATAGTGCCCTTCTAAGCCGCTGCCAGGTATATGTTTTAAAACCATTAGATGAAAAAGAGCTGGTGAATCTTTTAAAAATTGCGATAATAAAAGATGAATATTTGAATAAGAAAAAGATTGAGCTAAAAGAAACATCCGCTCTGCTCAATATATCCGGTGGTGATGGAAGAAAACTATTGAATTTGCTGGAGATCGTGGCCTCCCCAAACCCCTCCACAGGAGGGGCTTCCGAATACCCGGATAGTATTGTAATTACCGATGAACTTGTAATGGATGCTGCCCAAAAAAGAATTGCCCTCTATGACAAAAGTGGTGACCAGCATTACGATATTATTTCTGCTTTTATAAAATCAATAAGAGGCAGCGATCCGAATGCAGCTGTCTATTGGCTGGCCAGGATGATTGAAGGGGGCGAAGATGTAAAATTTATAGCCAGACGGTTAGTGATACTAGCCAGCGAAGATATTGGCAATGCCAACCCAACTGCCCTGGTGATGGCGAATGCAGCCTTTGATGCAGTCAATAAAATTGGGTACCCGGAAGCCAGCATCATTCTGTCGCAATGCGTCACTTATCTAGCTGCGTCTCCAAAAAGTAACGCAGCAGTAGCTGCTATCGGAGAAGCATTATCTGCGGTTAAGAAATATGGAGATTTACCAGTTCCATTGCATATTCGTAATGCACCGACTAAACTGATGAAGAATTTAGATTATGGCAAAAACTATGAGTATTCTCACAGTTACGAAAATAATTTTTCTCCGCAGGAATATTTACCAAAAGAATTATCCGGAAAGAAATTTTATGACCCGGGCAAGAATGCAAGGGAAGAAGAGTTAAGAAAATTTTTGAAAAATTTGTGGAAGGATAAATACAATTATTAAAATAAGATGAACTGGTTACTAAAAAAGTTTGGCGAATTAGCACCGCAAGAGTTGTATGCAATTCACCAGCTACGTAATGAAGTTTTTGTAGTGGAGCAAAATTGCGCCTACCAGGATGCAGATAATAAAGACCAGCCTTCTTGGCATTTTATGGGCTGGGAGAATGATAAATTAATTGCCTATACAAGAATACTACCACCGGGTGTGGCCTATGCAGAAGAACCCTCCATTGGCAGGGTGGTTATTTCGCCTGCAGCAAGAGGCAATGGCATTGGCCGGGAGTTAATGGAAAAATCAATCGGGGAAGTGATTAAATTATTTGGGAATATGCCAATAAAAATTGGCGCACAGCTTTATCTCCTTTCATTTTATTCTTCCCTCGGTTTTCAGCAAACCAGCGATATCTATCTTGAAGATAACATTGAACATGTGGAAATGGTAAAATCATAGTTGTATTTCGTAAAAGCCCCAAGTAGAAGAACTTTCATTGGACATACAATCGGAAAAAAGCGGTCATTCATACTTCCTTTATTTTTTTCTTTCTCTATTTTAGTTCCGAAATCCAATAGTAGAGAAACCAGAAATCTGAATACCCATGAAACCAAATGTACCCTTAGTACGGCTTTCCGTACTTATATGTTTTTTTGCATTCTTTTCTTTGCAGGCAAAATCACAATCAATCAGCACCTCCAATGGAAAACTTGAGTTAGGTATAGGGATTGGCCCTATGTTTTTTCTTGGTGACCTTGGCGGAAGTGCAGGGGTAGGCAAAACTTTTATCAAAGACCTTGATTTACCTCTTACAAAACTCTGCAAAGGCATATACCTGAATTACTATCCAAAAGAATTTATAGGACTTCGGATTGCCGGAAACCTGGGTTACCTCGAAGGAGATGATGCTGAGGCTCCGGCAAAAGGGGGGAGTGAGGAAGATCGTAAATACAGAAACCTAAGTTTCAAATCGAAAGTAAGTGAGGCTTATGCTGCTATTGAAATCTATCCAACTATTTTCATGGAAAGATATGACGGCCTGAAGGGAAAATTGAGACCTTATATTTTAGGTGGGGTCGGCATCTTTCATTTCGATCCTGAAACAAAAGATGTAGATGGCAAATGGGTAAAAACTGCTCCATTGAGTTTGGAGGGGCAGGGTTTTCCAGAGTATCCTGATAGCAAACCATACAAACTGACGCAAAAGAATGTGCTTGCCGGTTTTGGTTTTAAATACTACATCAAAGAAAATGCTTACATAGGTTTTGAGATTCTTCATCGAAAATTATTTACTGATTATGTCGATGACGTAAGTCATAACTATTACATTGATCCCATTTATTTTGACCAGCACCTGTCTGCTACTGATGCTGTAAAAGCCAGGAGATTATATTACCGGGGCATTTATTCATTTCCTTCCACCCGTCCATATGAAGAATTTGCAGAAAGAGGTGATCCCAAAGAAAACGATGCCTATTTCTCCAGCATACTAAGATTCGGCTGGAGGATTGGTAATCCTGATGCCAGGAGCAAACAATTAAAATGTCCTGTTTTTTATTAACCCGTAATAAAACCACAACCATAAAATCTAAATCATTATGAAACTCGCCACTACAAAACAACGTTTAAAAATTGCCATAGCAATCGCCATTACTGCTGGTATACTAACGGCGCAGCCCGTTTTTGCAATAGGGAAGCCATTTAAAAAATTTACTATTCTGGCAAATGATCCGGAAGAAGATAAACCGGCTAAAAAAAATAAGGTAAAAGCAAAGGCATTTGCTTCTCTTAATAATAGCTCAGTAAAAATTTATCCGGATGCTATAAAAAGAGATATGCATGTGATTGCAAAAGACAATGACGGCAAAGAGATTGACTTCTTTGTATTTGATATTGAAGGTTCTTTACTGCAACACTATAAAATGAAAGGTAAAGATCATACTAAAATATCCGGGCTGGCCAGGGGCACTTATGTGTACCGTGTTTTTTGCAGCGACGAAGAAACAGCTGCCGGCAAATTTGAAATAAGATAATTTCTAAAATTATTTAACGTCTTGCTGATAAGCGGCGGAGAGCTTAATAAAATCTGATACCCTGGTTGATAAAACCTAATCCGTTCTCTATTGGTACTCTCTATTAGTATAAATTTTATTAAACACTCTCTGCCCTGCTTATTGGCTTTTGATCAACACTGAGCTCTTTTAATTGTCATAACTAAGAAACCCGTAAAGGGCAGGGAAATTGCTAGAATCCGGTATCCGGGGTGAAAAACCGCTTTATTGTCGGACCCTTTTGAAGATTTTACAATGATTTCCTGCCTTTACCTGCGGGTTTTATAGAATTCGGAAACCTCTATTTTGCCTACCTCGTTCCTCTTTCTTAAGTCCTTGTTACTAATCCGTTTAAAAAAAACTTCTCCCTGTCGGTTTTGTTTTTAAAAAAGTGCCTATATTAGTTTCGTAATTGCAAACCGGGAAACCTGAAACCCAAAAAACAGGGGCGAATACCGAAAAGCCATACGAGTAGGTAAAAAACCAAATTCAACCAGCTTATTATGGAACAAAATTCACCATCAAACCCTCTAACAGGGTTAAACAAACAAAAACTTTATTCGCTAATTTTAGGCGGAGTGGCATTGATTTCTCTTCTGCTTCCCTGGTTTACTGTATCCGCCGGAGGTTATGGTGGTGCTTCTAAAAATGGTTTTGGAAGTTGGGGTCTTTTGGCGTTAATAGGGGTTGGACTAGTAGCTGCTGCATGTTTCATGGGCAATAAAGCAACAACATTTGATGATATGGGCAGAAAATTGGCCCTTGGCGGATTTGGCGCTATTGCTGGTGGAGCAGCAATATACCTAATCAGGATTCTTTCTATCGGAGGTAACAAATACGGGGGCATGATAAAGACTTCTCCTGGTCTTGGTCTTTTTTTAGGATTAGCAGCAGGAGTATTAGGTTTATTATTTCTTTTAGGAATTGTAAAAGTGCCGAAAAGTATTGATGACAAAGTAAAATAAAAAATTTTATATATAAAAAAACCCTTCCAATGAGAAGGGTTTTTTTATATACGTCCCGTAATTAAAATTAATGATTCAGAAAATCCTATTCATTTATGAAACAGTGATTAAACTATTTCTATTTTTAAAAATTGTGCAGTATAACTCTCTTTGTTCTTTACCATTTCTTCAGGAGTTCCTTCAAATAATATCCTTCCCCCTCCATCACCGCCTTCGGGTCCTAAGTCAATGATATGATCGGCTACTTTAATCACATCCATATTGTGCTCTATTACTAATACAGAGTTGCCCCTATCCACTAATTTATTTAATACATCCAGCAAATGCTGTATATCTTCAAAATGGAGACCCGTGGTAGGTTCGTCAAGTATATAAAATGTTTTGCCCGTATCCCTTTTGGATAGTTCTGTTGAAAGTTTCACCCGTTGTGCTTCTCCACCACTCAATGTTACTGCGGATTGGCCCAGTGTGATATAACCCAGTCCCACTTCTTCCAGCACTTTTATTTTGCGGTATAGATATGGTACATTTTGAAAAAACTCCACCGCCTCTTCTACAGTCATCTCCAGCACATCAGCTATAGATTTTCCTTTGTACCGGATTTCTAATGTTTCCCTGTTATATCTTTTACCATTACATTTTTCGCAATGCACATATACATCGGGTAAAAAATTCATTTCAATCACCCGCATGCCACCTCCTTCGCATACTTCACAACGTCCGCTTTTTACATTGAATGAAAAACGTCCTGCCGTGTAGCCACGGATCTTAGCTTCCGGTATGGAAGCAAACAACGTTCGTATCTCTGTAAAAAATCCACAATAGGTAGCTGGATTGCTTCTCGGAGTTCGGCCAATGGGTGATTGATCAATCTCTATCACTTTATCAATATGCTCCAATCCTTTTACCGATTTGAATTCAAGAGGTTTCATTTTAGAACCGTAAGCATGTTTGGAAAGAATGGGATATAGTGTTTCGTTAATGAAAGTTGACTTACCACTGCCGCTTACACCTGTCACACAAATAAATTCACCCAGTGGAAATTTTGCTTCCACATTCTGCAGATTATTCCCTTTAGCACCTTTCAGTTCAAGGAACTTCCCATTCCCTTTTCTTCTTTCAGGCGGAACTTTAATTTTGTGATGCCCGTTTAGATACCCCGAAGTCAGTGTATCCAATTTCAGTAATTGTTTAGGATCACCTTCAGCCACAATTCTACCACCATGAGATCCAGCTTTGGGGCCAATGTCAATTAAATGATCAGCCGCCAGCATAATATCTTTATCATGCTCTACAACTATTACACTGTTACCAATATCACGCAGGTTTTTTAAGGCTACAATCAGCCGGTGATTATCCCTTTGGTGCAAACCAATTGACGGTTCATCTAAAATATATGTGATACCCTGTAATTGTGAGCCGATTTGCGTGGCCAACCTTATTCTTTGTGATTCACCACCACTCAAAGTTCTTGAAGGCCGGTATAAAGTGAGATAAGTAAGACCGACATCTAACAAAAATTGTAATCTCTCTCTTATTTCTTTCAGTACATCTTTGGCTATGGTGTTTTGTTTATTATCCAGCATCAACTCAATACCATCAAACCAGGCCGCAAGATTGTCGAGATTCATATTGCTGAGTTCAGCGATATTTCTTCCGTTCACTTTAAACCAGAGGCTTTCTTTTTTTAACCGGGCTCCATTACATCCATCGCAGGGCTGCATGATCATATAATCTTCTGTCCATTCCCTTATCGTTTCGCTGTAAGGATTGGCAAACCAGCGTTGCAGCATATTCACAATGCCTTCAAAGGGTGCCTGCGGATCAAATTTCATCGTTTCAAAATCCATATCCTCTTGCTGCCCTTCTTCATTTCCATACAACATAATGTTAAGTTGCTTCTGCGAAAGTTTATTGACAGGCGTTTTCAAGGAAATTTTATTTTTCTTTGCCGCTTCCTGTGCCTGGCGATACACCCAGGCGTCTCTCTCCAGCCCTAAGGGCGCAATGCCGCCTTCACTGATACTTAGAGAAGCATCAGCAATTACTGCCTCCATATTAATGTGATGCCTGGTACCAAGACCTTTACAAACAGGGCATGCACCATAGGGTGAGTTAAAAGAAAAGGCATTTGGCGAAGGTTCTTCATAGCTGATACCGGTGTCTTCACACATCAGCAATTTCGAATACTGAGTAAATTTTGAATCATCCACTAATAAAAACATCAGATCTTTTCCCAGCTTCAATGTTTGTTGCACACTTTGGCTAAGCCTTGCTTTCAATGCAGCTGTTACCTCCAGCCTGTCAACTACTAATTCTATATCATGAATCACATACCGGTCCACCTGCATCTTGGGGAGAATATCTTTTACTTCTCCATCAACCCTTACTTTTAAAAAACCTTTTTTTCTCACATCTTCAAACAGTTCACGGTAATGACCTTTACGGCCACGAACCAAGGGAGCCAGCAAGGCAATCTTGCTGCCTTTATATTTTATGAAAATATTTTCTACAATTTCTTCTTCACTCCACTTCACCATTTTCTTACGGGTGTTGTAAGAATAAGCCTCCCCTATTCTTGCAAACAACAGGCGGAGAAAATCATAAATCTCGGTAACCGTTCCTACAGTTGAACGTGGATTTTTATTAGTAGTTTTTTGTTCAATGGAAATAACCGGTGAAAGACCAGTGATCTTATCTACATCAGGCCGTTCCATATCGCCCATAAACTGCCGGGCATAAGCCCCGAAAGTTTCCATATAGCGTCTTTGCCCTTCAGCATAAATGGTGTCAAAGGCTAATGAAGATTTGCCACTACCACTAATGCCGGTAATAACTACTAATTTATTTTTGGGAATAGAGATGTCAATATTCTTCAGGTTGTGCACTCTGGCTCCATACACTTCAATTGTTTCGTTATCCAGAACAGGAATATCCGTGCCGTTACTTTTTTTGTTTGCCATACGATGGTGTACGAAGATACTGATTTGACTGTTTTGAATATTTGTAGCAGGCAAAACTTTACTATAACAACTTGCTGGCGAAATTGTTGGCCCGCCACTCAAGGTGCATGAAGCAAGAAAATATTTGAAGTTATCCACAAAAAAATATTTTGGCACAGTATTTTGAAGAGTAGCCCGAGTAATCAATTAAATAATTCAATCATTAAATATTTATTTATGAAAAAGACCATTGGAATAGTGGGTAGCATCGCTTTGTGCTTATTAGGAGCCACTGCAAATGCACAACAACCCTGGGATGCAAAAAAAAATGCTACCGTTGATTCAATTACATCGCAGTATGCAGGGAAATATATTGCACCACGACCCGCATTAACAACCGCAGATATTTTTCCCGCTATTGGAAAATATGCCTCTACCAGTAATGCTGATGCACCCGCCGTTAGTATTATGCTGGATGAACAAAACAAAGGGCTTGTGTGGATAGTAGGTTTACCGCAGGGTAAGATCAAAGCCATGCTGAGACAATCACCCGCTACTTATAAAATACCTGCACAAAAAACAGAGGATGGAAAAGATGTTGCTGAAGGCACATTGATTTTTGATAAGGAAA